>CALKJE010000520.1 GCA_937995675.1 uncultured Saprospiraceae bacterium | reverse complement strand
TTCTACCCAAACAAGCGTCGCTGGCAAATCAGCTCGCCATCCAAAAGATCGAGGACCTTTACGGACAGCACCAAATCCTTTTGGAATATCTTCTGAAGAAGGAATAGAGGCGACGGTTTTCACCACGACTCCCCCCCGATTGACCAAATCCACTTGCATTGCAAATCTTGCGTAAGGAACCAGATAGGAAAAAGGCGTTTGGATGGTCGTCACTAGAACATAATTTGCATCAGGACTTGTTTGTAAATTACTGATGATACCAGGCGTTCCAAAATTAGTTTGGTCACCTGTTTTGAGATCGACCGTTTTGAGTTGGGCGTTGGTATAATAAGTAAAGAGCGCTTCGTCGTGTTTATTTTTTAGTAGATCTTGGTAAGTACGAACCGGTGCCACGCTGGTTTTGTTTTCTTGAATAACTGGTCCAACAGGAACAATATCAGCGATAGGTGCTTCTCCACGATTATCGACAATTGCTTTGAACAGAATCGTTCCTCCATCAGAAAACCAACGGTAAGGTAATCCTGAAATTGCATCATTAATTATAGCTGAAGTGATTCTTTTTGCCGATGCTTCCGCTAAATCAATTAGCCAGAGTTCCAAGCCTGTGTCCACCGTATTGGTAAAAGCAATCTTATCACCTTGAGGAGACCAACTAACATTTTCAATTTTAGGAATAGATGGCAGTCCATTCACTTTTTTCTCGGTGAAGTCTTTTAATGATTTTATTTTGAATCCATTATAATAAAAAGGACGACTGGAACCATTCGTGCGAGGGTTTATCCGAATACCTGCGAGTCTTAGTTCAGGTTGGGCTACTTCTTCAATAGAAGGTAGGTTTGGTTTTTCTAGTAAGAGCATCCATTCTCCTGATGGACTTAAACTTGCCCCTGGCGTTGGAGCAGCATTAACCAAAGCAGCAATATCATCTGGTGGGTTTTGGTACCCCGTATTATTGGTCACCATTCGAGAAGTCTCATTCATCATAATAAAAAATAGATAGTTGTCGGTGAAAAGGTTCAGAATGACACCTTCCAGCCTTTCTAATACAGCGGCGATCAAAACTACTAATAATTAAAATTTAATCATAGAACTTGTTAATATTCTGAGTGATAACTTCGTTTGTATATTGCCTTATTTTTAAAAAATATCAAGATCAATCAATTAGAGTTGTCGAAAGTTATTATTAAAGTGTAAATTCGTGACTAAGTAATCATATATTGAGTATCACCGTGCCCGTAAAACAACTTATCCCCCATTTTATTCAAGAGCAATTTTTAGGCAACCACACCTCTGGTCGGCTAAATGCTTATACTATTTTCATTGACCTATCTGGTTTTACACCTTTGACAGAAACCTTAATGAAAGAAGGGAACGAGGGAGCAGAGGAATTGTCTACTAGTCTGAATAATATCTTTGAACCACTGGTACAAGTCGTTTATCAAAATAAAGGATTCATTCCCTACTTTGCTGGAGATGCTTTTACAGGAATTTTTGAGCATACAAAAGATCCTATTGAAGTGATCCAAACCGCTTGTCAACTACGTGCGCTTTTTGTTCAAGAAGGTATTAAAAAAACACGGTTCGGTAATTTTGAAATTGGGATCAAAATCGGAATTTCTTTTGGAGAAGTTCAGTGGGGAGTCGTTGGTAATCAATTAAACTCTTTTTATTTCCGTGGACCTGGCATTGACAATTGTGCTGCTGCAGAGCATCACGCGTCTGGGCAAGAAATTATTTTAGATCAACATATTCTAAAAAGAATTCCAAACGAAAATTATCGGTTTGAAGATCTAAGTGATGGTTATAAAAAATTACTATCTATCAACGTAGAGCATAATATAATTACAACCGATTTTCAGGTTCCGTCTATTTCCGGAAAGGCACTTCGCAATTTCTTGCCTAAATCGATTGTTCGATTTAATGGAGCGGGAGAATTCCGTCGAGTAACAACTATTTTCATTGCCTTTGAAGGAATCACGAATCACGAAGACTTTAATAAATTCACCACATTAGTACTCGACCAATTTGATACTTTTTCTGGATATTTTAAAGAAATAGATTTTGGTGATAAAGGAGGAGTAATGCTTGGATTTTTTGGAGCGCCCATTTCATTCGAAAATAATACAGAAAGGGTCTTAGAATTAGCGTTAGCCATAAAAGAAGGAGTAGAAGCTTTTTCAGATCAGATAACTGTTAAAGTAAAAATGGGTATTACCACTGGTTTAGCCTTTACAGGAATCATTGGTGGTACAGAACGTTGTCAATATGCAGCAGTAGGAAATCGAGTTAATATCGCTGCTCGTCTAATGGTTAAAGCAGAATGGGGAGAAATTTTAGTCGATGATGAAATACGAAAAGCCAAACAATATAAGTTTATACACAAAGGAGATATCCAATATAAAGGAGTAGCTTCTGATATTCCGACCTATATCTTTCAGGGTAGAAAAGTCTTAATCAAGAGTGGTTATAAAGGTAGTATGAAAGGTCGAAAAAAGACCTTAAACAAACTCGTTGAATTTATTACACCTTCCTTAATAGGAACCTACAATTCGTTGGCTTATATTTTTGGAGAAGCGGGCTCTGGTAAAAGTCGACTCACTTTTGAGCTTCGAAAAAAATTAAAAAAGAAAAAGGATCTTACTTGGATCGTTTGTCCTGCAGATCAAATATTACAAAAACCTTTTAATCCTTTCATCAGTGCCTTGAGCATCTTTTTTGATCAAGCTTCCAATGAAAATAGCCAACTCAATCTCGAAAAATTTGAGGAAAGTTTTAACTTCTTAGAGGAAGACTTAACGACCTCTGCTCATGGACAAGCTGAAGCCGTTCGTAAAGAATTACTTCGAACCAAATCAGTCCTTGCTGCACAAATTGGTATTCTATACGAGAACTCTCTTTGGAGTCAACTCGATGCTAAGGGGCGTTACCAAAATATCAATAGCGCACTATCCAGTTTTTTCTTAGCACTATCCATTAGTCGCCCGCTAGTCATCGAACTAGAAGATGGTCATTGGTATGATGATAGTTCACAGGAGTTTCTAAATTCATTTTGCAAAGCAATCGCCGGTTTTCCAATTGCGCTAGTCGTCACTTCCCGCTATGAAGATGATGGAACCAAAAAATATTTGATTCCGAAAGAAGTATTGAAAGAAAATTTTATTCACCTTCATCGAATCAACCTTAAAAATCTTTCAGTTAAAGCAATCAAAAAAGTACTAGAGCAAAAACTAGAAGGAGCGACACATCCAGAATTTGATCTGGCCATCCATCAACTTACAGACGGAAATCCATTCTACTTTGAACAAGTGATCGCTTACTACTTAGAAGAAAATTTGTTAGTCCAAGAAGCTGGACTTTGGAATATAAAGGAAAGCCATGGCGTCGTATCTGATTCTATCAATGCTATTTTGATGGCACGAATTGATCGGCTCTCTGACTTAGTAAAAGCCACGGTTAAAACTGCGGCCGTTATTGGTCGAGAATTTGAAGTGCCAATTCTGTCTGCAGTTTTAAAAAATCACAAAGGCTTTGATTTTAATTCTAACACTACTATTTCTGAGCAAATAACTGCCGCCGAAAGAGGACAGATCTGGCAGGCAATGAATGAAATCAAATATATATTTCGACACGCCTTGCTGCGAGAAGCAGTTTATGAAATGCAATTACGGACGCAACTTAGAAAGCTTCACCTAATCATTTCAGAGTCTATTGAAAAAATATACGAAGATAATTTATCTCAAAAATATATCGATCTAGCTTTTCATTACGAGCAAGCTGAGGTATCAGATAAGACAAATTATTATCTCGAAAAAACGGCAAACTTTGCTAAAAGCAATTTCCAAAATGCTCAAGCTTTAAAATATTATGATCGTCTATTAAATAGACTAAGTGCCAAAAAAGAAGGAGAAAAAGTAGCACCAATTTTATTAAGCAAAGGGGGTGTACTAGAATTAATTGGACAGTGGGATACTGGTGAAGAAATTTATAAAAAAGGGCTAAAAGTAGCACTTAAAACAGATGACCCACTCATCAAAGGAAGAGCACATACCAAGCTAGGTCATCTATTGCTTTTAAAAGGAAGTTATAAAAAGGCACGGACACATTTTGACAAAGCACTCACCTTCTTCTCCGCAAAGGAAGATCAGATCGGAATCGTTCGAGTTACCGGAAATTTAGGTAATCTATATTTCCGCCAAGGTGAATATAAAGAAGCCATTGAATATTTCAAACAAACTATTGCTGGATCTGAATCACTTCCTTATCACACCGCCAATGCACAAATTGTTGCCAACCTTGGTCTTACCTACATGAACCTCGGTCGTTATGATGATGGCATCTTGGAGCAACAAAAACAATTGAAAAAAAGTGAGGAAAACGGAGATCGTCGAGGAATGGCGACCTTGTATGTGAATCTTGGAATTGTCTATTTTGAAAAAGGAGATTTTGAAAATGCTTTATCCTGTTACGAAAAAGGACTAGAGTTAAGCCAAGAATTAGGTAATAAATTACTTACTTCCATTGCCATCGGATGTATTGGTAGTGTATACCAACAACAAGGAGATTATCAAAAAGCAGCAGATCATTTTATTCAGGATTTAGAACTTTGTGAACAACTCGGTGACAAACAAGGAATCGCTATTGCGTTAGGTTTGATTGGCGAATTACGAAGCATTGAGGGAGAATTCGATCTAGCGGTTGAATATCTTAATCATTGCAGCGCGTTATGTGAAGGTTTAGGATATCAAAAAGGGATTGCTAAAGCCGTTAATAATCTTGCCGATATTTATTATTTAAAAGAAGATTACGAAGCTTCGGTTACGCACTACGAAGAAGCAATCCGTATTGCTCGAAAAATAAAGAATAGGCTTATTCTGTGCTCAAGTTTACTCGAAAAGGCGCAGACGCTACTCGATATGCAGGATGCTCAAGAAGCACCTAAATTAGTTAGTGAAGCTCTTCAAATTGCTGATTCGCTTGGGCACCCCGATCTATCTTTTCACGCTCAGCTATTACAAGCTCAAATTTTTCATTATCAAGGAACATCCTCAGAGGGAATTCGTTTATTAGAAGAACTCTTAAAACTTAATGAAGAAGAGGAAAAACAAGCAAATCTTTACTTTGAGTTAAATAAATTAGCCCCAGATCATAAGACTGCACGATTACGTGCGTTAGAGTTATATAAAACCCTTTATACCAAAACTCCTAAATTTATTTACAAAAAGCGTTTCGATCACCTATCATATTAACGAAGTTCTTTTAAAATAGCACTTCATATCTAACAAAAAGCATTGATTGATAGAATCATTTTAAATCAACTTCAACTCATGAAATTATTCACCTTTTTTCTTATTTCCATTTCAATGCTCATTGGGTGTGCTCAAAACACTCATGATACGTCTAATAACATCTCCACAAATAAGACAACGACACCTACTATTGATAGCCTAGCGATACCAGTAGCCGTAGCCGTCAGTTCACCACACTATAATTTTCCCTATCAACTTAGAGAACCCAATCAATCATTTAAGATGCCCAATAAGCTGGAAGAGATTTCTGGTTTGTGTATAGTTCCAGATAATAAATTCCTCTATACTATTCAAGACGAAAAAGGGAATGTTTATAAAATAGATATTGCCTCCGGAGAAGTGGTAGAAAAGTTTGATTTTGGTAAAAATGGAGATTATGAAGGAATTGCTATTTATAAAGACATCGTTTTTATTACCAGAAGTAACGGAACTATCTATGAAGTTAAAAACCTAGGTAAAGAAGATCAAGATGTAACAAATTATAAAACAGATCTTAAAGGTAAAAATGACGTAGAAGGATTTTGTTATCAGCCTTCCTCCAATAGTCTACTCCTTGCTTGCAAAGGAATTCCAACCATGGGAGAAACAACGGAAGAGGCAGCAAACCGGAAGTTTATCTACCGATTTGATCTAGCAACTAGAAAATTAATACCAGAACCACTTTATAAAATCACCTTAAAAAAGGTACAGCAATTTTTAAAGGAAGCAAGTTATAATGTTGAATTACAAAATTTTCAATCTTATTTAAATCAAAATGATTCTTTTAAATTTAGTCCATCTGGTATTGCAATTCATCCTATGA
>CALKJE010000519.1 GCA_937995675.1 uncultured Saprospiraceae bacterium | reverse complement strand
AAATCAAGGGCAAATTTAATTATTCATGCGAATCAGGAGTTCAATTTCAAATTAATACTAAAAAAGGGCTTCGGAAGATGCTTCTTGCTATTTGCTTCCCCCAATCGCGATAGAAGGGAGCAAGAAGCAAATAGCGAGCAGCAAGAAGCAAAAATATCCCAAATTCAATTGAAAGATAATGTTTCCTTTATGGATATATTTATTTCCAACCCCTGATTCGCATTATTCATTCATTAACCAATTATTAATTAATTACCCCTTCTTCTTCATCTCCGCATAATACTCAAAAAAGTAAGGGATCGTTTCAATTCCTTTATAGAAATTAAAGAGACCGAAATGTTCGTTTGGACTGTGAATATCATCACTATTTAATCCAAATCCCATTAGGACAGAATCTACCTTAAGTACTTTTTTGAATAAAGCCACGATTGGAATACTTCCACCACCTCTTTGAGGAATAGGCATTTTCCCAAACGTCTTTTTCATTGCTTTTTCTGCTGCACGGTATTCGTCGCTATTCGTAGAAACAACCACCGGGTCACCTCCGTGATGTGGCGTTACTTTTACCTTTACAGAAGCTGGCGCAATTTTCTTAAAATGATCACTAAATAATTTGGTGATTTTTTCAGGAGTTTGATTGGGTACCAAACGCATAGAAATTTTAGCAAAAGCTTTTGAAGGTAAAACCGTCTTCGCTCCTTCACCAATATATCCTCCCCAAATTCCGTTGACATCCAAGGTGGGACGAATAGAAGTACGTTCTAAAGTGGTATATCCTTTTTCACCATGAATATCTTTGATCTTTAAATCACGCTTGTAAGCAGTTTCACTAAAAGGTGCTTCGTTCATCAACTTACGCTCTTTACGCGTTACCACTTCTACATCATTATAGAAACCTGGAATCGTAATTTTGTTATTCTTGTCTTGCATAGATGCAATCATCTTAGATAGCACGTTGATGGGGTTGGCTACTGCGCCTCCATAAACACCCGAGTGCAAATCTCGATTTGGACCAGTAACTTCTACTTCAATATAGCTTAGTCCACGAAGACCAACGGTGATAGAAGGTGTTTTATTGGCAATAATAGAAGTATCAGAAATAAGGACCATATCGCAGTCCAACATCTTTTTGTTCTTCTTACAGAAGGTCTCCAAATTGCTAGAACCAACTTCCTCTTCACCTTCAATCATAAACTTGACGTTACAAGGCAGCGCACCGTGTGCATGCATGGCTTCGAACGCTTTTAGGTG
Source organism: uncultured Saprospiraceae bacterium (assembly GCA_937995675.1). Lineage (GTDB taxonomy): Bacteria > Bacteroidota > Bacteroidia > Chitinophagales > Saprospiraceae > JALZUU01. The sequence goes on along the minus strand of CALKJE010000519.1, from coordinate 5,186 downwards.
CATATATACTTGACCTTTGTCGTCACAAGCTCCTCGAGCAAAGATAGCTCCCTTTGGATGAATCTTGGTCTTTTTGATGACTGGTTCGAATGGAGGAGAATCCCAAAGTTCCATTGGATCTGGTGGCTGAACATCATAGTGTCCATAAACCAAAACGGTTGGTTTAGATTTATCCACCATCTTCTCACCATAAACGATGGGATGACCAGCCGTTTTGTGAATCTTTACTTTCTTGGCGCCCGCAGCTTTTAGCTTATCTGCTACAAATTTTGCCGTTTTCTTCACATCGCCTGCGTAGGCCGGATCGGCACTAACGGAAGGGATTCGAAGGAAGTCCAGCAACTCATTAAGATAGCGGTCCTGGTTTTCTTTGTGATACTTTTTTAATTGATCCATGGTTAGTTCAAATTTTTTTGCAAATATAAGGATAATCAGAACATTCAATTGAGTTTTCCGTTAGAATATGCTTGATATGACCTTAATGTCATGAAGCTGTTTAAGAATTTTCACAAAAGGTGAGGGTAAGTGCTTGGTTGTCAAGACGATACAAATTTTGAGGTTCGTAGCCTTAGCTACGGTGCCGATAAATTTGTGAAATGACCGAATGAACCCGCAGGGTGATGCACGACAGTGCATCAAATGAGGGAACCGCGAATGCGGATGTGTGGCCGCAATCAATGACTTAACCGTAACCATTGTGCTTCATTTTTAAACAGCTTCCATATCTGACACCAAATATTTCCCATCTGACCGACCTTATTAGGAGTAAAACACGGAAAAATCCACAATTGAATTCCTTATTCTCATTATTAATTAAAATTTTATAACACATGAAAAAAAATTACACGACCTTTTTACTAGCCTTAGTATTTAATCTAGTTTCTGCACAAAATGAGCGTTATGACTTTACGCATTCTACCGAAACTTATGAGCAATTAACCAATACCTCTACGGTGAACTTTGCACCGACAGCCGATTGGGCTGATTTTGAAGAATTACTTGAATTAGAGGTAACTTTTGGATTTACCGTTCCAATTTTAGGAATACCTGCTATGGATATGTTCAATTTCTTAACTCCAACACTTTTGGTGTCTAGTTTTGATGAGGAAGCGGATGATCCAATTCTCCCTTTTATTTTGCCTACGACTACCCAAATTCAAAATAGAGGAGTGGTACCAGGAAACGATCCAAGTGAAATTCATTATCAAACTACTGGAGCTCCTGGATCACAAATTTTTAAATTAGAATATCGCGATGTTGGTTTTGCAAACGAATCTTTTTCAGAGCCATCTACTCAAAACATGTTTACCAATATGCAAGTTTGGATTTATGAAGGAACGGGTTGTATTGAATTTCGGTACGGTGAAACTAATATCACAGATCCTGATCTTATTTATGATGGTGATAATGGTTCAGGTGCAGCGTTGACTCGTGCCTTAAGTTCTCAATTGGAAGGTGATATGGTATTGTATGCGATATTGACCATTGGTGATGCCCAAAATCCTGATATTTTTGAAGCAGAAAATACGACGGAAGAAGCTGGTGTTCAATCGGTTGGTTTTCCTGGTAATGGAAAGGTTTATACTTTCTGTCCTGAGATTGATGTAAATACCACAGATCTTTATGATGATTTAGATTGGGAAGTATATCCTAATCCGACCTTGGATTTTTTAACGGTAAAATTAAATGATATAAATGAAGCAACTTATCGTCTGATTGGAATGAATGGTCAAACAGTTAGTACAGGGATGATTAACCCTATGAATGAAAAAGTAGATGTTCGAGATTTGGCTAAAGGAATCTATATGTTAACCATACAAACAGAAAATGGAATGGCTACTAAGCGATTTTGGAAAAAATAGTTTGTTTAGTGGTTGAGACAATTCTACGTAGAGACAATTCATGAATTGTCTTTACATGAATTGTCTTTACATGAATTGTCTCTACGTGAATTGTCTCTACTAAAAAACCGTCCCTAGAAAATCAACAATCCCTTCCGACCACTTTTTTTCTCCTAGAGATTTTATTAATAATGCTTCAGGTAAATAGCGATTTTTAACGCCTAAAGTTTGATGTTCATTAATAAAAAGCCAGCGACAACTATTGCTAAATAATTCGTACTCATTTTTTAGATAGAGTTCGTGTTCGGTGGCAGTAAGAATAATAAAATCAATATTATTTTTCAATCCCAATTCTTCTAAATGCTGAAGAAGGGTAGCGGCAATATTTTTTCCACGATGTTCATCTGCTACGCAAATGTCAACCACACCAAAAATGCAATAAGGTTTTTGATCAATAGAAATCATTCGATGTTCGACGGCGAGGTGACCGATAAGCTGATCTCCTTGGTAAGCTAGGTAGCGAAAATTTGGAAGTTGTTTATAATAGATTCTGCCTTCTGGGTAACCAGAAAAACAAGCCGCTAAAAGCTGGTGAATCGCTTTTTTTTGTGGAGCGGTAATTTTAAATTCTTCAATTCGTTGGATCTCCATCCTGGATTTAAAAGTGTTTTGTTTACTCATGTACAAAGGTACGCTAGTATGTTTTATTTTTAAACAACATTCTTTAAAAATGTTTCGTTAGTAATTCAATTAGCTGAGGTTCGGAAACCTTATATTCTAGCTTCCCTTCTGAAGCAAAACTAATCGCTCCTGTTTCTTCTGAAACCATAAATACTTTGACACCAGAGACTTCTGTAATCCCAAGTGCAGCACGGTGTCGTAAACCTAATTTTCTGGGTAAGTCTGTATTTTTAGAGACGGGAAGGACACAACTTGCCGCATAGATACTTTCTTTGTGTAAGATCATGGCGCCGTCGTGTAGTGGACTATCTTTGCTAAAAATACTCTCGATTAATGGTTGACTTATGATGGCATTTATTCGGGTACCGGTTTCGTTAAAAGTTTGCAGATTAAAATTATCCGTTATAACAATCAAAGCCCCTGTTTTTCTGCGACTCATCCTTAAAATTGCACTTTGTAAGGCGATTCTTTCTTGGGAGTGATCCGTTTGGTCATTACTAAAGTTTCGGTCTAAATACCGACTCACAATATTAGATCGTTGCCGCAAGGTACTATTGCCCAATAATAAAAGAAAACGCCGTACTTCTGGCTGAAATACAATCAGTAACATAATCACCCCAACACTGAAAACTTGCCCCAAAATCATGGATAATAGCTCCATTTCAAGGAATTGGACTAGAAAAGAAACCAAAAAGATAAATAGGACTCCGATGAAGATATTAAAGGCAATACTACCTCTTAGAATGGTAAATAATTGATAAAATAGGTATCCTACAATGAGAATATCCAGAATATCCCATATCCTAATGCTTAAAAATCCAATATCAAATAAGATCGGTGGAAAGATCATCCCTTTTTTATGTAAATTTGCTCCAACTTAAAAATACGATTTCAAATGCAAGTTAGAAAAATTTTACCGCTTATCGGGACATTGTTCCTTCTGTGTTGCTCCTTTTTTATGGAGGCACAAGTAGTTACCACCAATCAGGATGGAGAAAAGATTGTGGTTTATTCTGATGGCTCTTGGGCTTATTTTGATGGATTAGATGAAGAGGAACGAACTGCCATCCTTGAATCCTCTGAGAATCGTAAGAAAAAGAAGAAGAAAAAAAAGAAGGGTAAAGAAAAGAAATCCAAAAAAACGAAAGAAAAAAAGGCTAAAAAACGAGGTAAATCAAAAGATCGACCTGAAAAGCAAAAAATAGAATTCTCTGAAGTTGAGGAAGAGGCAGCACGACAGGAAGCGATTCAAAGAGCGGATTGGGCAGCGATGGAAGAAATGAGAACCAATGATCTAAAAGTCAAAGCAGGGCAAGAATTAGGTGATTTACGAAAACAACTTTCCGCTGCCTATTCAAACACCGATATTTCTGTTAAAGAATTAGATGAATTAGACAAGAAATATAAAAACCAGCAAGCTGTTTTGAACAACGCCGCTGAAACACATAAAGAAGCAGAAGATTTTTTGAAGAAGATGGAAGGGATGATTGATATGAAAAAGTCAAAGCGTGATAAACTATTAGCAGAACTTAATCAATCACAAAATGCGGATGCAAATAATTGGTCTTCGGATCTGACGGATGCTGGTGGAGCTATTAGAGAAGATTTGCCAAAACAAAAGAAAAAGAATAAAGGAAAAGCCGTCTTAACTGTAAATCAGGATTTAATTATGACGCCTCCTAATCCTCCTTGTGAATTAGCCTATGATGGAATTGATGAGTTTACTGGAAAACGCCGCTGGGAAATGCCTAAGCAAATATTTTTTAAACATACCTCAGAACGACTAAAGCCATTTTTCAAAGAAAAGAATCATATCACAGTGGAAGGTTTCCTTTCTGGGGCTAGCGGAAATGGAGGAACTTATTATCTGAATTTAAATATTATTATCCTTTCGGAAATGGCACAACGAGAATTTGGTGTTTTAGAAAAGGCAAGTATCCTTTCCTTAAAATTAATCAACGGTTCCAATGTGAAATTATTCAATACAAAAACATCCACAGGAACACTTGATAAAGTAGAGAAAGTAGTTGAATACCGAGCCCAATACATGATCAATTCTGATAACTTAAAAGCATTGAAAAAAAGTGAAGTAGATAAAGCTAGAATTGTCTGGGGAACTGGATATGAAGATTATGAAGTGTATAATCTCGACTTTTTTATTGATCAAATTGATTGTCTCGAAAAAAATAAATAAAAATGTTAGGACTTAAATTGCCAACAGATCCGCGCTGGGTGAATCTAGCTGAAATGGATCTGGCAGAAATATTAACCGATCACGCATACTGCGAACAAAAAGCAGCAACTTCTTGCATTAGCCTGATTCAACAATATCCTGAGAAGATCGATATGGTTCGAGAAATTGCGCCGATCGTAACAGAAGAATGGGGACATTTTCGCTTAGTGCTAGCGGAGATGGACAAGCGTAACTTGACCCTAGGAAAACAACGTAAAGACGAATACGTAAACGCACTACGAAAATTCCAAAAAAAGGATGGGAGCTGGGAAGATCGTCTCGTTGAAAAATTATTGGTTTTCGCATTAATTGAAGCTCGTAGCTGCGAACGATTCCGCTTACTCTCTCTCCATATTGCTGACGAAGATCTAAAAGAATTCTATCATAAATTTATGGTTTCCGAAGCAGGACATTACCGAATGTTCATTGAT
>CALKJE010000518.1 GCA_937995675.1 uncultured Saprospiraceae bacterium | reverse complement strand
TTTAATGTGTCTAGGGGAATTCTCTTTTGATTTATAGAATAATTTTTAATAAAATTTTAGACTTTAGATTTTATAGCAAAAAGACAGAATAGTCATTTTATGAAAGGGTAAAAAATTACAAGGTTAACAATCCCATTTCTCTTACTTCCTGCATCTCTTCACCATACCAAAAACTAAGAAAGTCATTAAACGATTCGGTGTATTTTTTTTCTAAATTACCATACGTCATAATCGTTCCAGTCTCAGCGGCGATCTCTTTTAGAAAGGCAGTCAACCAATTTCCACGATCGGTAGCTAGTGTGATTTGGGAACTGTTGGTTTGATTGTGAAAAGAGAGGGTTATTTCATTTTCTTGCTCGGTGATGGTTGGTTGTGGACCAATCCAAACTAATTTAGTAGAAGGTTTTAATTCATATTGTGCAGGATCTTCCAATGCTCGTTCAATAAAGTCTGGAGATACCGTTGTCTCTGGAATTGGAAAATCAAACCAGTCTTGCAATGGGAAATCAAAACCAATTTCGTGCATATAATTGAAGAGTGATTTTTTTAAACCAAAACTAAATTGATTGTGGTCAATACCTGTTTGATCGGTAAAGGCTACGTCGTTATTTGCAAAGGTAATTTCTGCTAATTCGGGAACAACACCATAAGCGGCTGGATCCATTCCGACTGGACTATGCGCCGTCAAAGCAAATTGATGCCAGAAGCCAGATTGTAAAACACCCAACTCAAATAATTGCCGGACCATTTCTAAACTATCCACCGTCTCTTGAACAGTTTGGGTAGGGTAGGCGTACATCAGATAAGAATGAACCATGATTCCAGCTTCGGTAAAATTTCGAGTGACTTGTGCGACTTGTTCTACGGTTACGCCCTTTTGAATGAGTTCTAATAATCGGTTGGAAGCAACTTCTAATCCACCCGAAACGGCAATACATCCAGCCGCTTGCAAGAGTCGACAAAGATCAAAATTAAAACTCTTTTCAAAACGAATATTTGTCCACCAACTAACCGTCAATCCTCTTCTTAAAATTTCTAGCGCAAGTTCTCGCATCAAAGCCGGAGGTGCCGCTTCGTCAACAAAATGAAAACCGCGCTCACCGGTTTGTTCAATAATGGTCTCCATTCGATCGACCAATAACTTGGCGGCAACGGGTTGATAATTTCCAATATAATCTAAAGAAATATCACAAAAAGTACACTTTCCCCAATAGCATCCGTGCGCCATGGTTAGTTTATTCCAGCGACCATCACTCCATAAGCTATGCATGGGATTGGCAATTTCAATGACGGAAATATAGTGATCCAATAATAGATCGGAATAATCTGGCGTACCGTTTTTTTCTTGTGGATAATCTTTTCTGAGAGAAAAGTCATTATATAAGACCTCTCCTCTTTCTAATAATAAAGTTCTTTTATAAAAATTAAAATCTGGATTACTGGCGGTTGGATTTTTGATGTTAGTATATAATAACTCAATCGGCAACTCTCCATCGTCCAAGGTGATATAATCGAAAAATTCAAAAACACGGACATCCGTCACAGACCGTAATTCAGTATTCGGAAAGCCACCTCCCATCGCTACTTTTATGGTTGGATAATTGGTTTTAATAAATTGAGCGCAACGAAAAGCACTATATAAATTTCCCGGAAATGGAACGGAAAAGCAGACTAGTTTTGGTTTAGTTTTTTCAAGTTTATTTTTTAAAATTGGTAAAGTCAATTCATCAATATAAGTGAGCGGATCAGATAATTGTTGGTAGAGTTCATCAAAAGAATTGGCACTCTGTCCGAGCCGTTCTGCATATCGACTAAATCCAAAATTTTCGTCTACGGTCTCCTTAATAAAATCTGCGATGTCTTCTAAAAATAGGGTAGCGAGATGCTTGGCTTTATCCTGAATACCCATATTCCCAAAAGCCCATTCTAAATCATCGGTCTGATCAAATCGACTGGCGCGAGGTAGTAAATTTCCAGCAGCGATCTGTCGGGCTAGATTAGGATTCTTGCCTTGTAAGAATAAAATTACTTGATCTATAAGTCGAACATATATTTTACTCAGACTAAAAATTCTCAACGAGTTATCTGTGCCGATTCGTCCACCTTTTTCTGCGTAAGCAAACATTTTTTCCAAGCCTTTGCTAGAGAATAATTCAAGAATTACTTCGATTCCTAAATCTGCTTGATAAGCGGAAATATCTTTTGTATTTAAAAAACCTTTTAAGTAAGCCGTCGCAGGGTAGGGCGTGTTGAGTTGCGTAAACGGTGGCGTAAGTAAAAGGAGTTCGGCGTGATTCAATCGTATGGATTTAAATAATTTTTTTCAAAAGTAAGGAATAAAATCGGCAACGAAAAAAGCCTCGTGCGAACGAATTCACACGAGACTCAAACTAATCTATTTTTAGAAAACAATATTACTAATCAAATTAGTAAAAAATCTTATTTACTTACTTAAATCTAAAAACACTCCAACCGAATAAGACGGTGCGGCTGCGATAATTTCTCCTCTAAAAGCACCTGCTGCGGAAACGGAAACACCTACTTTTTTAGTGATATAATAACTGCCTTCTACGCCCACACTTAAAAATTCTGAGTTATTGGCAAAGATGGAAGTACTCGTTGTGGTTTCCGCGGTATCTCCATTTTTAAAGGATTCTACTCCAAGGATACGACCGGTTAACCAAAACTTTTCATTGGCAAGACCAACGCCTGCTTCTATTCCAAATCGAAATTCATCTGAAAAGCCGTTTGTCCGATTATTGATACCTGTATAAGCGCTGACATAAGCAGAAGTTTTGCCGAGTTTAAAACCCGTTCCAGCATCTACCTGAAGCAATTGATTGAACTCTCCGTCTCCAGTTTGTAAATTATTTAGTTCACCTGCGACGGATTTTCCAGTAGGTAATCCTAAGGTCAAGGTAAGGGACACGGGAACTTTTGCACCAGGTTGGGTGATTCCATATTTTAGTCCTAAATCAAAATCACCAATTCCATTATAAGCATCTCCTGGTACTAGAACTTCTTTCGTCGTGTTTGAAATTAAATTATTATTATAATTCCGACTAAAAATAGGTGCGTTGATAATTCCTGTTAGTCGATCCGTAAAACCGTATTCAGCATAAAGTGTCGTATTAAAGATACCCGAAGTTACATTGGGATCAATCTTGCCATTGTCGGTATAGTGTTGATCAAAGATCACCCACCATTCAGCAAGTTTAAAATATCCTTTTCCTTTTTTTTGTGGCCACGGACCTCCCGCAAAAACGCTGGTTGAAAAAGCCACTAATAATAATAAGATGATTGAAAGATTTTTCATGATGTTTTTTTAGTACTTGGGTGAAAATTGGTCTAAATATTTAATTGAAGTTTGTCCATCATACTACTGAACATTTGCGGGTTTGAAGCTACTTTCCGGCGGTACTGCCGGAACTGGGAGGCTGCACTTGGAAGAAATGTTCAGTAGTATGATTAATCGTTTATTTCTCCGTCTCCTACCTTGATGTTAAACGGCTTACAGAAGTACAATAAAAATTGGAAATCGTTGATGCCGACACCGGGAATTTCATAGGTATGCGCCCCATTAAAAGTTTGGACGGGACCAATTTCTAAGGCATCTGTGGTGGTTGCTGGATTATTGGTCAGGTAGATAAACAGTCCTGGGAGATTGGAAGAGGCACGATAGTTTTCGGCTACGGTGATTACTAAGTTTCCGCCAACTTCTTCAAGTGTAAAATCTCCTTCTAA
>CALKJE010000517.1 GCA_937995675.1 uncultured Saprospiraceae bacterium | reverse complement strand
GTTTTTCTACGGCGATAATCTCTAAAATACCTTGGTAGTATTTTTCGGCTAAGATTTTAAAAACAGCAATAATCAATTCCTCTTTGCCATCGAAATATCGATGTAAGGTTCTTCTACTTACCCCAGCTTTTGTCGCTATTTTTTCTAATGAACAATGTTTATCTTCTTCTAAAAGTAAGACAGCGGCTTGTATAATATTTTCTTTTGTATTTTTCATTTTGGCACAGGTGTGTGACAAAAATACATTAAAAATGTCACATTGGTGTGACAATGGCTTATTAATTTTCCTAAGGATTTGGATTCCTTTTTATTCAAAACACTTTTTTCAACCCCAAGTCTCAATATTCGATTTCAATAATTTATTTTTAAATAGAAATAAATAGTATGGTATTCTTGAATATTATTCGTAATTTTTTCAAAAAAAATAGATGGCACCTAAGATTTTATTTTTTTGCAGTACAATTTTAATCATGGTATTAAGCTCCTGCGGATTTGATTCTGTCGAAGAAGCAGGTATCCAATATTCTACGAAACCGGCTTTTAAAATACCTGCCAATATCGAATGGCAAGGAGTCGGTTTTGCTACGGAGTTGATTAATGTAAAAGAGAAGTTGGTGGTCATAGGTATTGGTGACCATCCTATACCAAGAGCTGCATGGAACGATTTTAAACCTCGTTTACCATGGCGAAAGAATATAGATAGACATCTTTTGATTGACAAAACTGCCTTTTTACGTTCACCTGATGCACCTGCCAATTGTCAAGGAGCAGCTTGTAAAACCCAAATCGAATACAAAGGCTATTCTTGGACTAAACTCGCTAATCCACTCGCGGTCGACTATATTCCTGCTAAAACCGATATGCTCAAACCTGCCGAAGGACATCTTGTTGTAAAGGTGATCAAAAAGTGTCAAGTCGTTGCTTTTGAAAATGAAATTTATCAGTTATCAGATGACAAAGGCAATCTCTATGTCATGCACGCTACGGAAACTGGGACGCCAAATTTGAATGTCGTTTTGCCAAAAGGCTTTTCATTAAAAAAAGTCCAACTCACAGAACCACTAATCATTTTACCTTTTGGGGAACAAGATGATTGTTACTTTAATATTGTCGGAGACCATTTAGGACAAGGATATCATCAGTATGCATATGCTAATGATTTTTATTCTGGTGAGTAAATTAGAATCGGAGACAGTCTTTTCTATTTTTGCCTTAAGAGCTTGTCTAAACTTCCATTAATTGGCAGTAATTCCATTATTATAATTTTTTTGTTTAAATATTTTTAATCCTGTTTTTTCAATGTCCAATTAAAACCAAAGAGTACAATATCATTATAATTAGACAAAGTTTCTAAATGTACTTTTTCAAAATGATAATCATAAACAACAAAAAAGGATAGGCCTTTTAAAAATTTAAAACTTATCCGAGGGGTTAACCAAATATCATAATCTGCACTTTCTTTAAGGGATTGAAAATAAAATAACTGATAAGAAATATTAATTTTCTTTTTAGCAATCGTATATCCATTATTTAATTTGAATAAAAATAATCCATTGTTCCGATTCGGAAAATCTCGATCACTATTTACAAATTCAGCACCGTTAAAGGTTGAATGCTCATTTGCTATTGCTGCTAAAAGAGTTAATTTTATGGCACCCTTCTCTAATTCAGAACCCACTCCTATACCATATTGATGCCTGCTTTTTACCCTAAACATTAAATTATTATCAAAATGATAAAACACGCCCGGGTAGAGTTTCTTTTTTCCTTTCGGATAATATTTGAGGGTAGCTAAATCATACCAATTATCTTCGATTACTCTTGTATTTGTTTTGTTAAACCTATAAGTAGTTTTATTCTCTAGATGCCAATTGTTGTATAATAAATCTATATTGAATCCTCCGCCAACTACCACTTGACTGAAAGTTCCCGAAATCCTTCTTCCTGAAGCATTCAAATCTATTTTATAGGCTAAGGTATCTTTTTGGTTTTGACCATAGGATGAAAAACTCGTCATAAGCAATCCTACTAAAAAAAAAGGAAGCATATATTTAGCTTTTATCATAGAAGTTGTTTAAAAATGATACACAATGGTTACGAACAAGTCATTGATTGCCAACACTTCACAAATTTATCGGCACCATAGCTTTGGCTATGAACCTCAAAATTTGCATCGTTTTGACAATCAAGCACTTATTCTCACCTTTTGTGAGCATTCTTAAACAACTTCATAGCGTTTATATTGAAGTTGTTTAAGAATAGCTCACTTTTTAGGTAGAAAAAAAATAGCGACTTGAAGTTTAATTCAAAGCGCTACTTTTTTACAATTGTTTGATTCGGATTATTTATTCACCGCTTTAAGTAGTTCCGTAGCAGCTAATTTTCCAAATTCGTTAGCAGCTTCAGGGCTCGCTCCCGAAATTAATTTTCGATCCATATGAACGGTATTATCAGCTGCTTCGTTGATAATCGTAACACCCAGTTTGTTTAATTTTGCACCATAAATCCAAGGCAGCTCACCCGGTGTATAGCCGATCATAGGGCCTTGCTCATCAACAGCATCTGGGAAGGAAGCAATTTTGTAACCATTATAAATAAAAGATTCTTTATTGCCATCCATACCTGCAGCTAATAATGCTGCTGGGCCATGACAAATAGCCATCATATGCATATCATTATCATGCGACCAATGAATTACTTTATTCATATCCTTACTCTCAGGTAAGCCAAGCATGGCTCCATGTCCACCTGGAATAAAAACGGCTACATAGTCTGTACTGTCCGTCATTGAATTCTGAACGAAATCGGATAGACTTCCAGGATTTTCAAATTTCTTTTTGAATGCAGAGTAGATTTTTTTTATGTTTTCATCTTCTTCAGGCATGGCCCACATTTCAACCTTGGCGGATTTTCCGGTTGGGGTTACAACGTCTACCTCAAAGCCTGCATTTTTTAAATGTAAAATTGGTAGCATCATTTCGACCGGGTGGTTTCCCGTGGAAAATTTTTTACCATTAGCCATCGTCATATATCTTTCTTCCGTACACACCATCAGGACTTTTTTATTACCTGTATGTGGATTTTTATAAACCGTATTGTCAAAATCAGTGGTAGGAGAGGTGGCCAGTTTTAAGGCAAATGGAGATGGAATATATGCACCATCTTTCGTGGCGGTTGGTTTGGATGCAAAGTAGAAAGCGATAATGGCTAGCAAAAGAAAAATTGCTAAACCTTTTAATATTTTTTTAATCATCGTTAATAAGTTCTTTTGTATTAGAAGTTGAAGTTGTTTTCAAAAATGCAAAAGTAGATCTTATCAATAAGAAAAAAATTGATGTATGGTAAGAAATTATTTTTTGTTTTTTTCAACTCTAATTCGACTCAAGCTTTCTTGCGTGATTCCTAAATAAGAAGCAATGTGATAATTTCGAGTAAAGGGTTCAATATCTGGATATTGCTTTAAAAATAAATCATACCGCTCTGCAGCCGTTAATTGCAATTGATTTAAAATCCGTTGATGCAAACTAACGACATGTCGTTCTAAAAGATTTCTTTGAAAGGGTTCGAATTCTGGGAATGGTTTAAATATGTTATTTAGTTTTTTAGCATTAAATTCAATGACAGTAGATTCTTTGAGACATTCTATGGTTAGGGTCGCAGACTCTTTATTGTGAATGGCGATATAATCACTTATCCACCAATCTTTGATTCCAAATTGCAAAGTATGTTCTTTACCGCTTTTGTCAATGCAGTAGGACCTTAAACAACCTTCTATCACAAAATATATTTTGTTTACATTTTGTCCTTGTTGGATTAGAACAGCTCCTTTATCAAACGTCTTTTGCTTGGAAATAGAATAAAGATATGCTTCTGCTTTTAGACTTAATGCGAAGCCACTTTTTATTTTTTTGATTAATTCTTCCAATATTTAAATATTTACTTCGTTTTTTATGCGTTTATTTTTTCTTACGCAATGGAATCTGTCGATCTGTCAAGGAGTGTAAAAAATTGACCAAATCCTTTTTCTGTTCAGTAGTAAAGTTGAGCGGTTCGATCATCAAGGTATCTATATTAATTGGATTTTTTACAAAGTCATATGGATTGCTATAATAATCAACCACTTCTTCTAGTGTTTTAAACATCCCGTTGTGCATATAGGGAGCGGTCAAACCGACATTGCGTAATCCAGGGACTTTAAATTTTCCTAAGTCCGTAGAATCATGGGTAATCTCAAAGCGTCCTTTATCGACTAAACTATCTCCATCAAACAATCCAATATTTCTGAATTCATCGCCTGTAAAATCAGGTCCAAAGTGGCAGTCAAAACATTTAAACTGATCTGAAAGAAATATTTCTCTTCCTCTTAATTGAGAGGCGGTCATCGCAGCAGGTTCATCATCATTTATCCACAGATCATGCGGAGCAGTACCATCACTTTCTAAACTCCTTTGGAATTCCGCCAGTGCATTAGCAATGTTGAAGGAATCAGGTTGGGTATGATATATCGACTGGAAAAGAGTCCCATATTCCGCTTCTTTTTGTATTCGTTGAACCGCAATTTCATAGGAGAGATTCATCTCCAACGGATTCTCAATAGGGACAATCGCTTGTAGTTCCAACGTAGCTGCGCGACCATCATAAAAAAAATAAGGCCGACTAAGCATATTCATGACCGACGGTGTATTTCTTGTTCCGATCCGATTCTCAACGCCTAAAGAAAATGGTAAATTATCCGCAAAGGCAAACTCAGGTTTATGGCAACTAGAACATGAAATAGTTTGATCTAATGATAAGATTGGATCAAAGAATAACTTTTGCCCTAGCTCAATTTTAGTAGATACCTTTGATTTTTCAGACATAGAATCGGTCTCTATACTGGCTGGTATACTCGCAATACTAAATAGCAAAAGAAAACAGGTAAAGATGAACCACTTCATAATAACGCCCTAGAATTTGGTGTTTTAGTAATGGTAAAGTTAAACGAAATTGAGGTTAGATGTAGTGATTTTTATCAGTTGATGGGGTTTCATACTCATCAACAATTATACATTCAAGCCCAAAGACAAAGAAGCCACTGATCTCTCAGAGGCTTCTTGAGACTGTTCTGTTAAAGTGTGTCAGCGGGCTGGGCTTCCTTTATAGCCTGCTCCGCAGAATTGCGGAGATTTGAGGTGCGGGCAGCATGAGCTAATGCAAATTAGTGAACCCGAAGGGACGGGCAGCCACACACTTGAAGGAACAGTCCCGCTTCTTGCTTCTTCATCAAAACTATAATTGATATTTCTAATTTCTAAAAAACAAACAACACCCCATTCTTCAACTCCCCAGCCCCTTGAATCTGATAACCATACCAACCTTTCGGTAAGCTACCTAAAAACAATTCAGCATCACCTTCAAAATTAACCTCTTTAATATTTTTTCCTTCCCCATTGTATAATTTTAGTTTCAATGGCCCCGTCCAATTGGTTTTGATATAAAGTGCTTGCCCATTGGGAA
>CALKJE010000516.1 GCA_937995675.1 uncultured Saprospiraceae bacterium | reverse complement strand
GATATGTTCTCCGTTTTCTAAAAATTGCTTTGCGGTATCTCGATAAGTGTGTAAGCCATTGGCTGTTCCAATCCAGATGTTATCGGCAAAATCTTGATAAAGGGCATAAGTTCGATCAAAAATAATTCTTTCAAGAAGTCGATTTTTTTGTTCGATATTAATAGAATCAATTTTATTGTGACGTACTCGATGCGTGAAGTTATATGAGCCCATCCAAATATTTTTATCTTTTGATTGAAGTATGGTTTTGACTCCTCCCCAAAAATGTTTTTTTACTGTTAAGTTAGGATTGACTAAAAATAACTCTGTCTCATTAACACACCAATAATTGCCAGATTGATCAATTAGAAAATCAATAATTCTCCCTGATGAGTTATTAGTAATTACCTGGTTGTCAAGGTTGTTACTGAGAACAGAAATTTGCCCCTTACTATGTCCTACCAGTAATTTTTCTTTTGTATAATCATATGCAAGGCTGTAAACTTCATTGTTGGGCAGAGGAAAGTTGTTCGTCTGAATAAGCTGTGTTTGGGGAGCAGTAATAATATAGATTCCGTTTCCTGTAGTGGAGATCCACTTGTTTCCTTCGTTGTCGATCATCAGGTGATTGGTACTTTTGTTTGTTAGTAGGGTAGAGTAAGGAGATTGATCACTGAGACTATCTTTAATTATTATTCCCTCATTAGTTATGAGCCAAAATTTTTCGTCAAGGAAAAGAAAATCATTGAGGAAAATCTTTTTTTTATAGGTTAACTTTTTTTTTGTTTGAGATTCTAATGACTTTAAAAAGAAATTTCCTGGAAGCTTAGAAAAGTATAAAAATAATTCTTCTTCAAAAAGATAATAAGAGCGATAAGTTATTTCTTTATTATAAGTTAACGTGTTTTTTGTAGTTAACTTAGTTGTTGTTTTGTCAAGTCGAATTAATAGCTCATTGTTAACTATCGATCCAGAATGACGAACGAATATATAAGTTGAGGATTCAGATCTTCGAAACCCCAAGAAAAACCTAAATGTTTGATCATAGATATAAAGTGGAGCAAAAAAACCTTTCACGTCAAACGATAGGCAAGTTAGATAGTATTTACGATCGGGTAATTGAGTAAGGGGGTATTTATAGTCTTTTCCTGTTTTATGCTGAAAAGCAATCCAGATACTATGGTCATCTAAACTGAAATCTGCAACATTGGATAATTTATCCGGAAATAATTCTTGTGCATTATGGATAACCTCATCTTCAATATAAAACAACTGCCCAGAAAGATTTCTAAACCAGACACGTCCCAAGGGATCTATCTCTACTTTTAAAATTTCACTATCATTAAATTCATTGCTCTTATACGTTTTGAAATTTTTTCCATCAAATCGACAAATTCCTTTTTCCGTTCCTATCCATATATATCCTTTCTGATCTTGTGCCGTGTGATATACGGTTCTACTAGGCAGTCCATCATCATCTGTGAGATGCCACATACCAGGCTCTTGTCCACTAACCATTATAGATAGTAACAAAAGAAAGATACCGAAAAGACACCTTGATAAAGATTTGATGAGTATTGACAAAGTAGATCTAACGATTATAAATTAGTTAAGAATAAGCCTCAATCCATCAAAGATATCATTTTGATTATACTCTTTGAGCCTTTTATCAATAAAATCAACTAATTCCACGATTCACTCCCTAATCCATAGTCTACATTGACCATCGAAAAGTCAACACTCACTCATTATCTATTGATCTGCATAAGGTAGTTTAGTAACTTTATTTTCCTGTATCAAACAAAAGAAATATAAAACTACACAACTAATTGTTCCCACCTATTGGGCATAGGAAGAAATTATAGATATAAACCTTATCTCTCTTTAGTTAAAGTATGGCGCTCAATGTTTAAATGAAAATTTAAGCATCGAGTCCTACTTTATTCTAATTTTTTTCCTCTCTCAAAAAAAAGAAAGCCTTGCCGTTTTGACGACAAGGTTTTCCTGTTTTTATTAATATGTCAGAAGAGAACTAACTAGCAAATCTGCCAACCAGCTTTTTTACGCTTCCTGATAATCTTCAATCGGAGGACAAGTACAAATCAACGTTCGATCACCATGTGCATTATTTACACGAGCGATGTGTGGCCAAAATTTAAAACCATCCCGTAAGTAGGGTAGCGGATAGGCCGCTTTCTCTCGCGAGTATGGTAAGGTCCATTCGTCGTTTGTGATGACATTGATGGTATGTGGAGCATTAACGAGGACATTGACATCTTCAGCCGCTTCTCCTTTAGCAATTTCGTCTATCTCTTTACGGATACTTTTCATAGCATCGCAGAATCGATCTAGTTCGTCTTTGCTCTCGCTTTCGGTTGGTTCGATCATGATTGTCCCTGCTACCGGGAAAGACAAGGTTGGAGCATGGAAACCATAATCAATCAATCGCTTGGCAACATCCTCTGCACTGATATGGAGCGCCTTAAATTGACGTAAATCCAAAATCAATTCATGTGCTACGCGGTCGTGCTCACCCGTGTATAAAACCGGAAAGTCATTTTCCAATTCAGCTTTAATATAGTTGGCATTTAAGATCGCGTATCGAGTTGCGTCGAGTACACCTTGACGACCAAGCATCTTAATGTAGGCATAACTGATCAGCAAAATACTTGCGCTTCCCCAAGGAGCAGAAGAAACCGCTGTCGTTGCTTTTTTACCACCCGTTTTAACTAAGCGGTGCCCCGGTAAATAAGGAGCAAGCTTATCGTTTACACAAATTGGACCCATCCCAGGACCACCACCACCGTGTGGAATACTAAAAGTCTTGTGCAAGTTCAAGTGACAAACATCCGCATCAATCGCACCAGGACTGGTCAGTCCAACTTGTGCATTCATGTTGGCACCGTCCATATAAACAAGTCCACCATTCTTATGCGTGATCGCACAAATTTCTTTAATCGCCGTTTCAAATACACCATGCGTTGATGGATAAGTCACCATCAAAGCAGCAAGATTTTCTTTGTGCAGTTCTGCCTTTTCTTTTAGATCAGCTACGACGATATTTCCTTCATCATCACAGTTAACCACCACCACTTTCATTCCCGCCATGACGGCACTTGCTGGATTGGTACCATGAGCAGAAGAAGGAATCAAGGCGATGTTGCGATGTTTTTCATTTCGTCCGCGGTGATAGGCACGGATGGTCATTAATCCAGTATATTCTCCTTGTGCGCCACTATTAGGTTGTAAGGAGCAAGCCGTAAAGCCCGTTGCTTCACAAAGGTAAGCTTCTAATTCTTCAAAAATTTGTTGGTACCCTTTGGTTTGATTGAGGGGAGCGAATGGATGAATATTTGCAAAAGCTGGCCAGCTAACGGGAATCAATTGCGTGGCAGCATTCAACTTCATCGTACAAGAACCAAGCGGAATCATAGAATGGGTTAATGATAAATCCCGATTTTCTAATCGCTTGATATATCGCATCATTTTAGTTTCCGTATGGTAACTATTAAATACTGGATGCGTGAGGTAGTCAGATTGTCTTTTTAATTTATTAGGAAGACTTAATGTTTTAGACGTACTCCATTTTGGAGTAGGCTTAGTTTTGCCAATGGTTTGGAAAATAGCTACTAGGTCATTTAGGTCTTGATCATTAACAGTTTCATCTAAACTAACGCGAACTGAATTTTTGGTGTAATATAAATTGATCTTCGCTTTTAGTGCCGCCTTTTTAATTTTTTGTTGCTGCGATTTAGTAGTTTTAATACATAAAGTATCAAAGAAGTGTTTGTTCATTTGCGTTAAACCCATTTTAGCAAGTTGCTTATTCAGCACTTGTGCATATTGGTGTGTACGCAATGCAATCGCTCGAATACCTCTTGGACCATGATAAACAGCATACATACTTGCCATAATGGCTAGCAGTGCTTGAGCGGTACAAATATTTGAGGTAGCTTTTTCACGACGGATATGTTGTTCTCTGGTCTGTAGTGCCATTCGTAGTGCACGATCTCCTTGTGCATCGATAGAGACACCGATGATTCTACCAGGAATCACTCTTTTAAATTTTTCTTGCGTTGCGAAGTATGCCGCGTGTGGTCCACCATAGCCCATCGGTACGCCCATACGTTGCGTATTTCCGACTACGGCATCTGCGCCCCATTCACCCGGAGGTGTCAACAATGCTAAGCTTAAAATATCAGCAGCAGCAATGATAAAACCATCTTTATTTTTTATTTGCTTCACCAGTTTGCTATAATCTTCTACGCCTCCATCTTCCCCAGGGTATTGTAACAATACGGCAAAGGTCTTATCGGTTGCTTTATATTTAAGCGCATCTCCAACGATCACATTAATACCAAGTGGTTGAGCACGGGTGATAATGATATCGATGGTTGCTGTCAGGGTTTTGTCTGAAACGAAGAACTCATTAAATTCATTTTCTTTACTTCGCTTATTGCGTTGTGCAAAAAACATTGCCATTGCTTCAGCGGCAGCCGTTCCTTCGTCGAGTAAAGAAGCATTAGCAATTGGAAGACCCGTAAGGTCACTCACCAAAGTCTGAAAGTTTAGAAGTGCTTCTAAACGTCCTTGCGCAATCTCTGCTTGGTATGGCGTATACTGAGTATACCATCCTGGATTTTGGAAAACATTTCGAGACAACACAGAAGGTGTAATTGTCTGGTGGTATCCTTGACCGATATAAGATCGGAAGACCTTATTTTTAGCGGCTGTTTCTTGAAGTTCATTTAAGAAAGCAAATTCCGTCATCGCTTCTGGAATCACTTTAAATTTCTTTTTACTTCGAATATTTGATGGAACGGTCTGGTCGATTAATTGGTCCAAAGAGTCAACTTTAATGGCTCTTAGCATCGCCTTTTCGTCGTCGTTATTGGTGCCGATATGTCGGTTAACGAATTGGTCAAAACTGGATAATTTGGTCATGATTTTGTCTAGTATAGTTTATTAAAATTGCTGACTGGGAGTGCGGTCTCCGATTCAGAGATTCTACCCCTTTTCGGGACGGCTCAAAGATACATAATTAATTAGCTCAATTAACAATGATTTATAGATTTTGATTGTTGAAAATAGACAAGAATCTTCAAGTTTTGGTCATCTTTTGATGGAGTGAATGATTAATTAGTTTTAAGAGCAGATTATTCGATCAATTATCAAACTCATCAGCTCACTTATCGAACCAAGAGCCTTCTAAAACCAGTATAATTTCAATT
>CALKJE010000515.1 GCA_937995675.1 uncultured Saprospiraceae bacterium | reverse complement strand
GGTTTTAGGAAAATAGTGAGATGTTGAAACGCTGCGCTTGTTGAATTGTTGAACAACATAACACTTTGAATAAAAACAACAAGGTAAAAATTTACGGGAACTCCCTTCAGGGCCGGGGTAATTTTCCGTAAATTTTTACCGCCGTTACCTGTAAAAATACGCTTGTTGAATTGTTGTTTGAATGTAGATACAAGGCATTGCCTTGTATCTACATTCAAACCGGCCAACTAGCAAATTAAAAAACCACAAAATAAAACATAATAAAAGCTTAAAAATGAAACATACTTTAATCATTATACTAACCCTTTTTCTCATCGCCTCTTGCCAACAGAGCGGAACAGACCAATGGCCAGAAGACCTTGCTGGTAAAAAAGCAATGGTCAAAGAGAAACGGACTGCTCTAAAAGAATTACAAGCGGACATCGCTTTGTTGAAGGAGGAAATCATGGAGATGGATACGACACAACAAGAAGAAAGTCGACGTGCAGTGAAAATCGATACGATTGGTACGGAAGACGTAAGCCGCTTTGTTGAAATCCAATCTGTCGTTGAAGCAGATGATGCCGTGATGGCGAGTAGCGAAACGGGCGGACGAATTACACAGATGGTCGTGCGAGAAGGACAGAACGTTCGGAAGGGACAACTGATTGCAAGCGTAGATATGCAAAGCGTGAATAAGCAATTGGACGAACTACAAACAGCGCTTACATTAGCAGAAGATGTTTTTCAAAGACAGTCTAAATTATGGGAGCAGAATATTGGTTCAGAGATTCAATACTTGCAAGCAAAAAATAATAAAGAACGGATTGAAAAAAGTATGGAGACCGCACGATTCCAATTGACCAAAGCCAATGTCTATGCACCGATCAGTGGCGTAGTGGATATGTCGATGAAGGAAGCAGGAGAAATGGCCGGACCAGGTGAACCGATCGTAAAAATTATGAACACTTATAAAGTAAAAGTAGTAGCGGATGTTCCCGAACGTTACTTACCGGTTGTCAAGCGAGGCCAAATGGTAGACGTTCATTTTCCAGCCATCGGTGAGGATCGAACCTTGAGAATTGCTTCCGTAGGTCGTACAATTAATCCTGCTAACCGTACCTTCGAAGCAGAAGTTGAACTGCTAAATAAAAAAGGGATTTTTAAACCGAACCTAATGGCGATCATGAAATTGAAGGACTTTGAAGCGAAAGCCGCCATAGCGATTCCTTTGGTTTTAGTGCAGCAAGAAGTATCAGGCAAAGACTATGTTTATGTCAAAGGTGATGGACCTGATGGCGCTTATGCCAAGAAAATTTACGTAGTACTGGGTGAACGTTCCGAAGGAAATGTCATCATTACCGAAGGGCTAAATGTAGGAGACCAAATCATCATAGAAGGTGGACGAGGACTCGCCGAAAATGAACTAATTGAATTAATGTAATTATTAATCGTTGAAATGTTGAATCGCTTCGCTTGTTGAAATGTTGAACAATATAGTACTTTCAATAGAAACAACAAGGTGAAAAATTATGGAATCTCCCTTCAGGGTTGGGGTAAAATTTCATAATTTTTTGCCGACGCTATTTATAAAAATGTTGCAATCGTTACAATCGCGATTTTTCAATAACTCAATAACTCAATAACTCAATAACTCAAAACCCAAAACTCAACCATTTACCATGAGTAAAGCTCCAATAGAATCTTTGAAAGAAAAATTTCGTCAGTTTAAGTTGTCGTCTTTTGCGATTGACAATAGCACCAGTATTTTTATTCTGACCTTTATGATTCTGTTTTTTGGAATCAATTCTTATAATACTATGCCGAAGGAGGCTTTCCCTGAAATTCCTTGGCCGAAAATTTATGTCAATACGGTCTACTTTGGTAACTCCGCTTCGGACATGGAAAGCCTGGTTACTCGACCGATTGAAAAAGAACTTCAGTCTGTTTCAGAAATTAAAAACGTCACCTCTTCTTCCCTCCAAGATTACTCGCTAATCGTGGCGGAATTTCAAGCCAACGTTGATTTAGATGTAGCGATTCGAAAAGTAAAAGATGCCGTAGATAAAGCAAAATCTGAATTGCCTAATGACTTGACACAAGATCCAGAAGTATTGGATATCAATATGTCTGAGATTCCGATTATGACCGTCAATGTTTCTGGAAATTATCCCAATGATGAATTAAAAGAATACGCTGAATTATTAGAAGACGAAATTGAAGAGCTATCCGAGATTTCTAAAATCGATATGAAAGGAGCGCAAGAACGGGAGGTAAAGATAGATATTGATTTGCCAAGCATGGAGTCTACACAGGTTAGTTTTAATGATATTGAAAATGCCATTCGGTCAGAAAATATTACGATGTCTGGTGGAGAAATTGTACGAAATGATTTTCGTAGAACCATTCGAGTCTTAGGAGAATTTGAAAGCGTTCGCGACTTGGAAGATTTAATTGTAAAAGCCGAAAATCAGAATCCAATTTATTTACGAGACATTGCCAATGTACGATTTGGATTTAAAGAACGAACAAGTATCGCACGTGCCGATGAGTTACCAGTTATCTCTTTAGATGTGATCAAGCAAAGTGGACAAAACCTATTGACCGCTTCTGATAAAATTAAAGAGATCATCCGTAAAGCCAAGCGATCTTATCTGCCGAAAGGCGTCAGAGTTAGCATCTTTAATGACCAGTCGGTTCAGACCAGAGATATGGTTTCTAACCTAGAAAACAGTATCATCTCAGGAGTGATTTTAGTGGTATTGGTTTTATTGTTTTTCCTTGGATTGCGTAATGCGATGTTTGTTGGAATTGCGATTCCACTATCGATGTTGATGGGGATTTTGATTATTAATGTAGTTGGCTATACCTTAAATACCGTTGTACTTTTCTCTTTGATTCTCGCGCTTGGAATGCTGGTGGATAATGCGATTGTAGTGGTAGAAAATGTTTATCGTTTTAAACAAAACGGCTACAGCAATATCGATGCGGCCAAACGAGGAACGGGAGAAGTTGCCTTACCGATTATTGCTTCTAC
>CALKJE010000514.1 GCA_937995675.1 uncultured Saprospiraceae bacterium | reverse complement strand
GGTATAAAGCATCTTATCAGAAAGGTTGATTAGAACCACGGTCTTGTCAACTTTGATATCCACATCACGGTCATCAATTCCATCCTTTAAAACACTCTTTAGATTGACGGCTAAGGCAAGATTGATCGAATCTGCTTTTGTTTTGGCCGCTTGAATCAAATTGATATATCGATCCTTTCTCTCCAATTGTTGTAGCGTCTCACCGATATTGGCGTTGGCGGTCTGAGAAAGAACGGTAAGATCATCCACTTGCGTAAGTTGCTTATCACGAAGTGCTCGCGCATCCTTTACCTGCTCTTTTAAATCCGTGATTTGTTCTTGGCGAATTTCAACATTATTTTGTGCAGTTTTTAGTTCACCTTCTAATCGTTTAAGATTTTGGTTACACATGCTCAGTTTGTCAATATATTCTTTTAGATCCGCATCTCTTTTAGAAAGATCAGCGTTGGCATTATCCAACTCAGACTGTAAGGCAGCCAGCGCTTTTTTAGCACAAGAGGTAGTCGAAGTAGCTAATCCAACTAGGATTAAGAAGGCAAAAAAATTGAATTTCATATTTGATAATTTTAGGTAGCGTTTTTAAAAAATGTTAAATTTTTCCGTTTTTGAATTGTAGAGGTATTATTTTTTTGTCACTACTCAAAGGGAGTAGAAAGAATTTCTAGGAAAATTGTTCAATTAATGAAAAGTTTTTTCTAAACTGACAAGAGATTAGAATCTAACCGTCGCCAGACCTTCCTGAAAATCTCTAACATCAGCAAAGTCAGGAAGAATAACGGGGTTTCCAGTCGTATCAATAAAGCCGATACCTTGACGAAAGCCAACTCTAGCTAGGCCACTTTGAAAGCTCCAAGCCAGTCCGTATTGTGGTGGGGTGATTTCTTTTCCATCCGTATCCAAATATCCCCAAAGGTCGTCTCGTTGATAAATGGCTCGGTCTTCTACAAAAGTATAAATTTGCTGATAAACGGGTTCGGCGATGATCTTTCCAGTCTGATCGATCAGACCAAATTTGCCATCATTGACGGCGACCCACCGATTATTTCCAGCATAAAAAATGGTTTGATATTGAGGTTGAACTAAGAAACTACCTACCTGATTAATCAACCCATATTGTTCTCCCTTACCTACAACGGCAATTCCTTCATTAAAGTCTCCGGCGTTGTCAAAAATATTTTTGATTATGGCTTTTCCTTTTTTATTTAGGTAACCAAATTTTCCTTTCCACTTCGCTTTGGCCAATCCTTCAGAAAAATCACCGAGCCGTTGGTAGGCTGCTTCGAAGACGGGTTTTCCTTTTTTATCAATCACCGTTATCTTTCCATCCAGCGCAACTTTGGCGAGTCCATCATGAAAATTCCATGCTCGACGGAAACTAGGAGGAATAACTGTTTTTCCTTTTTCATCCAAATAACCAAAAAGAGAATCTTTCTTAACCGCAATCAATCCATCGGAATAAGCTTTTATTTCTGTGTATTCGGCAGGTAGTACATAATTTCCAGTTGGATCAATGATTCCTAGTTTGTCAGAAAATTCCATGACCCGAGCTTTTCCATTTTCAAAAGACCAAGCAGATTTAAATTTTGGAACAATAACGACCTTTCCATTTTTATCAATAAAACCCCATTTATCGCCTTTTCTAACCAAAGCCAATCCTTCCCTAAAACCTCTGGTCTCATCAAAATCTCCTTTGATGACCAAATCCCCCGATAGATTTATAAATCCCCAATTCTCCTCAAGTTCTGGATAGTCAGAATCATCAGAAAGCGGAACGGCGGTATTATCACCAAAAGCTTGATTGGAACTATAAGGATCGTCTGACTGACAGCCAGTCCACGCTAAGAGAACGACTAGAAATAAGGTGTAAAAAAGATTGAATGTTTTGAACATAATGCGAAGATAAGCGGTGCGGGCTAAACTTCCTATAAACAGATGGGACTTTTTTGTATTTAAAAAGCTGTTTTTTGTATTAGAGAAAATAGGGGACTCGATAAATTAGGCTTTTATTGCTTGTAAGCGAGATTTATATCTAATTTTTTAGAGTAATAATCTGAAGATTAGGAGCTATGGGCGAGAAAGTGCTTAACGATCTGTTCGGTTTTTACTTTTTTTGATTTTCGATAGTTTAAAAATATCGTCAATTTTACCATCACCAAAAATTTTATTAAAAACGTAACTACCTTCTAATGGTTTTTGCAAAGGATGATTTTCAAAAAGTATCTGATATTTTTCTTCATAAAGGCCTAATAATTCATTGTTTCTTTTTGGAATTGATTGATAGACGTTTCTAAGTAAATTTGTATTAAATTTTAAATTAGTAGGATCGGTCCACCCATTTTCAATGAAAGCCTTAGTTTTCTTTGGACAACGACATGAATTATTTTTATTTATTAATCCACAATTGTCATTCATGAAGCTATGTAAATCTTTTCTAGCTCTGCTTAATCTTTTTCGAAAATTCACAGTCGAAATTTCTAGTATTTCTGCTCCGAGTTTGCTTTCTATATTAAATATTGCACCTAAAATAAATGTTATCCGCTGATTTCTATTTAGACAAAGCAACATTCCTGCGGTGCAACTAATTTTTATTTCTTCATTTAATTTTTCTGATTTCTCTGGTTCATCATTATCTGGTAAACTATCCAGTACGGAAGCGACCGTATTAAAATCTGTAAACTCTAATTCTCTGAATTGTTTCTTAATATTAAGTACGTGATTAACAACTATTCTATAAAGCCAAGTTCTAAATGTACTTTTGTTTTGAAATTGAGAAAGCTTTGTGATAACTTTGATTAATATATCCTGAGAAATGTCTTCAGCATTTTGAGGATTCAAGACCATTTTCCACACTATATTATATATAAAAGGTTGGTGTCTGGATACCAGTACTTCCAAAGATTTTTTAGATCCATTTAGGGACTCAGCGACTAAATTTAAATCAGTCTCATCATCATAATTTTTATAATTAAATGGGTTTTCAGTCATTTTGCAATTCTAGTTGTTTAGTAGTAATCCATGCGGCTACTAAAGTTTCAAATAAACTTAAAGGTAAGGTATAAAGTAACATTTTAGGATTAGCTAAATTCATATTTATCATTCCAATCCAGAACAAAAGAAAGAACATTATCCAACTGAATATTCCAGCTATCAAAATAGTTCTATTTTTAGATTTAAATTTAGAATGACAAAGCCATGTTACATATACAATACTGGCGGTTAAAATTGTATCCCAAATACCCCAAATTGAAAATACAAATAAATTCATTGGAGCAACATTTGGTATAGCAGCTAAATCTCTATGCATTTCAGGCATAACAATGATAAAGTATCGGAACACCTCGGATATATTCACCCATATGCTTGTAATTAGTACAATTTTAATAAAATTCTTAGGAAAAATGTTTTTCATCGTTTTGTCTTTTTAGATTAGACAACTAAAACTTAAAGTGTGACAAAACTTCTAATAATACATTACTATTCAACCTACGAAATAAAAAATAGGGTAAACCGTTAACTTACTATGAGAAATAAATTTTGGTTATATCTTATCATCTGTTCGATGACGATTTTCTATAGTTTTCAAATGACGGATTGGGAATATCATCTTGATACAGAGCATCGATTTAGTATCGAAGTTCCAGGAAAACTCACTTCTACTTTGGACACCGTGGCTTCAGGGATTGGTCCGATTTTTTGCGATAACTTGGTTTATCAAGAAACAGTAGATAGCTTGGCGGCTATTTATTCTTTAAGTCATTGTAGCTATCCAATCGGAACTTTACACTCAGATAGTACAGAATTAACCACTTTATATTTTGATTCTACCGTTAAAAATATGGTGGAAAGTATTGGTGGTGAATTGCTATACGAATCGGAGCAAGATTTTTTCGGATATCCAGGAAGAATTTGGAAAATAAGTTATGATGAAGGAAAAAAATGGGGGAAGTTTAAATCATTGATGGTAGAAAATCGCCTCTACATTTTACAAGTTCGAGCCAACAACTCCGTCCATACAAGAAAAAACGCTACACGTTATCTAGACTCGTTTACCTTGCGGACATTTTAGATAGAAAAACCAGTGGTATGCGATGCGGAGTGTCCCCTCTGATTTTTTGAAAATAAAAGGAATTCTAAAAAATAGAGGGTCAATCAATATTAGAAGGTCAATCAATATTCAATATTGGATATTCGATATTGAATATTCAATTACTACCGACTCAACCCCTCATACAACCACTTCGCCAGTGCTTCTCGATTAGATGCTTTTAAGAATCGCTGTTGATCATATCTATTACGAATATTTCCCAATTCAATAAACACAGAATTAGGTTTTACTTCTCGAAGCATGTGTAGATCACGACCGCTGAGCGTTCCTTGATAATTTCCTTTAGAACGGTATTTTTTATATTTAGCTTTAAAAGTGGAGTGAAGTTTCTTCGCTAAGTTTCGTCCTTTTTTCGAACCAGGAAAATAGTAAAAGAATACATCCGTTTTTTGTTTTGTACTCCTTGAATCAATGTGGACACAAACGAGCGTTTGGTCTTTTACTCCTTGCTTTCTATGTCTTTCGTATAGCGTATTGACGGCATCAGACCGTTGATAAAGTCGGGTTTTTTGGCTACGTGGAATCTTATAATTTCCCCAGCAATATTCGTCTTCATCTCCTTTGAGAATTTCACTATCTCGAAGTCCATCATCTGGATCACGGGTGATCATGTAAGCGAGTGCCCCGTGCGACAAAAGGTGTCGGACTAACCTTAAGGCAACATCATAAGCGTATTCATCTTCATAGAGATTATGTTTCCCGCTTTTCCCAACCGCTCCGCTATCGGGACCACCATGTCCGCTAACGACATAAAAAACTTTACCTCGAAGCTTATTGTCTATTTGAGGAATGTAGGCATATTTTTTTCCGAAGATGGGGAATTTTCGGTAGCCGCTGATGCGAGCATCTGCTTCTAGTTTATTTTCGGAAACGAGATTGGCTTCTCTTTCGACTTTGGCTAGTCGTTCTCTTTTTGTTTTTTCACTTTCGGCAATGGCTTCCTTTTGAAGATCGGTTAGGAGTTCATCAACCGTTGGCGTATTCTCAGGAATATTAGGGGGTGGAAGATTGACTGGTGGTTTGATGACAACTGGGCTTTCCTTTTTATTTGGTCCACCTTGGCATTCCAATTCGTGGTAAGGTACCCAAAGAATATTACTACTTGCAATATCCTGCTGACGCAGATTTTTAGCAAGTAGATAATCATTGTATTTTTTGATTCGGAGTGCTTTTTCCCAGCCTTCAATCTTTAAAGTAGTCTTAATACTTTTGCCATTATAATCGTAAATAAGTGCTGGAATCTTATATTTTCGGTTGGCTTTCAGCTGACTTTTGGAATTTAATCCATTGAGTTCGTAGAATTTTTCAACGTTACAATTGGCGGTTCCCAATTTGTATCTAGCTAGAAAACGAGGGATATTATCTCCAGGTCGCGCCTGAACGCTATGGAAATAAGGATCTCCTGCCAATAAAGTGGAAAAAGAAGTAAATAAGAAAAGCAGTAGTAAAATAGTGTTTTTAAGCGCCATGATATTCAGGGAAGTTTTCCATTAGTCCTAGGGTCAAGTAGCAAGTTATTAAATTTTACACTTTTCTGTTTGATTTTAATGAATAATTAAGAAAATAGATATGATAATATGATAATCAGCTTTGATATAGATAATACGCTCATTCCTTATTCAGATGAATTTCCGGTGGAGAAGCGCAGTTTTAGGGGTAAAATGCTTGGTGCCGAGCCGATTAGGAAGGGAACGATTCAGTTATTTAAAGAATTGGAAGGCCAAGGACACGAACTTTGGATTTATACCACCTCCTTCAGAACCAAGCTAAATATTAAAAGAACCTTTTGGGCGTATGGTTTATCGCCAACTAGAATTATTAATGAAACTATAAATTTGAATTTACTAAAACAGCATCAGTGTAAGGCTTCAAAAATTCCTAAACTATTTGGCATTGATCTCCATATTGATGACTCGGAAGGAGTTGGAATAGAAGGTGAGCGATATGGATTTAGGACGATTATTATACCACCCAATGATCGTGATTGGGTGCAGAAAATTATGAGCAATATTTGAGATACCATTTAGGGTAAGTCATTTTTCTATCGTCTATTGATTAGAAAATTAGAACTAAATTTTTATGACACCTTAAGATGAAATATCTAAAACTACTTTCCATAACATTAATTTTATTTTTTAACCATAATTTGTTATACCAAGTTTCCTTTCAAGAAGCAACGCCGGAATATAAAGAAAATTTAAGCTTAGATTTATACGTTTTTAGTGCAGACTTTTATGTTGGATATAAAGAAATTCGGAGAAAAGATTTTAGAAAAATAATTAAGAAAAACCCTATTGCACATCGTGCTTATCTCTCTGGTGTCAGAATAAGAACTTTTGGAGCTATTCTAGGAAGTAGTTCTGTGATGGTTATCGGAACTACGTTTGGTCTGACTGCCTATGGTCTTATAGACAGATGGGTTTTGCCCACTAGTATTGCTACATTGGCGGTGGGTGGAATATTCTATTCTATTGGTCGTTCTAGACTTAGAAAGTCTGTTGAAATTTATAATCAAAAAAATGATTATGGTTTTAAATTTGGGTTTAACGAAAATGGAGTAGGAGTAGTGCTGAATTTCTGATTCTTAAAAAATAAAAATTACCAAGAATAAAATCATTATCGTACTTTGCAAGAGTTATTTCTTTTATTGCAATTTTCTGATCATGATGTCAAAAGTCTATTTACTATCTTTTTTAGGATTACTCTTCTTTTTGTTGGCTGGCTGTAATGCAAAAGAAGCAGTCAATGCTTCTGAAATAAAAACAACCTTAGAAGGAAAAACATCTACCCATCAAAATCGGGAACCTCCACACAACTACGGAGGATGGTATTGTCCTGATAATATTTTAGGATTCCCAGCTGTCGATCTAAAAGAACTTTCTCAAGTTCCTGTCATAACGGATAGACTCCCAACAGAAGAAGAAACCAAGGAAGGAAAATCTTTGATGTATATTGATCTAGCTCGTCATCCTACTGCCAAGCCCTTGGACATGCCCTTGCCACGATTGGCGCGTTATTATTCTGAGTATACAAAAAAAAATGAGCTAGTCGTGGTCATTCAAGCAGTAGCGATTGATCAAGATTCAATTGTCGGTTTTCGATTTTTGAATGGTGGAAATGGTTCTTCCTGGTTGAAAGAAGTAACCTTTGTTTCAGAAGAAGAACAAGAAAAATTAAAGCCAACACCTTTTGTTGCAGATGAAATAATCATCAGTGCCTATCCAAAAGCAATCTGGGAAGTTCTCACCGATTCGACCTATGCTAAAATTTTGGGAGCCATATTTGACAAAAACGCTTACCTAGAATCCGAATGGAAAAAAGATGCAGCAGTACATTTTAAATATGGACCAGATAAAATTGTATCGACCGGAATTATTACAGCCATCTGGAAAAATTCTTATATTCAAATAGACTATGATTTCGATGGCTATCATTATGTCGAAAAGTTCTTACTCTCTGGAAATAAAAAAGGAAAATATACCAAGCTACACCTCTCCGCTGGCCCTTATGGAGAAGACTATCTTGCCCAAAAAATAGTGTGGCATAATTGGCTAAATAAAGTGAAAGAACTCAGTGAAAGAAAAATGAACCTAGAGAACTATTTTGGACTGGGAGAAGTCTTATGGGAAGCTAAATAATAGTTTTGCTATTTGCTTTACGATTGCCTTGAGGTCGCCAGAAGCCAGAAGCCAGAAGCCAGAAGCCAGAAGCCAGAAGCCAGAAGCCAGAAGCCAGAAGCCACTTTTAAATTCTATAAAAAATCACCATCCAACATCATATGAATACAACCATAAAAAACATCTCCAAAATTTCCGATGCCATTCGATATATCGACATTTATCAAAATAATCAACTAACCAGCTGGCAACGCGAAAATATCTCAGATTCCAGTTCATCAGATTCCGATAAATATGAAGAACTACTCGTCAATCCAACTATCTTAACCATCGCTGCTCAACGGGGAAATATTGACTGTGGAGGATTAGATTTTGTGCTGATTAAGTACGGACATTTTTTTCAATTGATCCGCACGATTAAAGGAGGGCATATTTCAATTTGTATAGATGCTACGGCCGATCCTTTGGCACTAGAAAAAGAAATCAATGAGGTAACGATAAATTTATAATTAAAATTTATTTACTATATTTATTCAAGTTCTTGATTAACGAGAATAATTAGAAATTTTAAAAACGAAAAGCAATGGAAAGATTTGTGGAAGTAAGCCAAGAAGCGGGCAAACAATTCTACCTAGAATATATCGGCAAAGGGCCCGTCGTCATGCTAAACCTTTTAAAATTTAAAGAAAAAGCAGATTACACCGATTTGGATCATTTAAAACCAGCAGAAGAAATTTCCGGAAAGGACGCCTATAATTTATACATGAAATATACCAAGCCATTGATTGAAAAAGTCGGTAGCCGTGTTTTATTTTATGGTGCTGCCAACACATTTCTGATTGGACCACCCACTGAAACTTGGGACATCGTTTTACTGGTCGAACATCCATCGGTCGAAGCATTTATGGCATTTGCTCAAAATAAAGAATACAAAAAAACGTTAGGACATCGTACGGCAGCTTTGGAGGATTCTCGCTTATTACCTATTTCTCAAAAAACAAAATAAATATGAAAGCTTTATACTTTTTAATAGCTATTTCATTTTTTATCGGATCATTAACTGCTCAAGAAACCATTGAAGGGAAGGTGATGGATGCAATTTCAAAAGAACCAATTCCATACGTGAATATCGGAGTAGTCAATCAATCTAAAGGAACGGTCAGTGATCTTTATGGAAATTTTAAACTACCACTCAATTCAGAGGCTCAAGCAATTAGTCTTTCTTCTATTGGATATGAATCTGTCCAGATAAATATTTCGGAATTTCAAGACACGAAAGTGATCGTCTTGTCTCCAAAAAAATATGATCTTGAAACCGTAGAAATTACTTCTCAAGCTTTTGAAAAAGAAGAAGTGATTATCGGTGTTCGAAACAAAACCAGAGGATTGGCTATCGGTTTTGGTTCGCCACAATTAGGTTCTGAAATTGGGGCCGTCCTTGGAATTAAAAAGACCACCTATGTCAAGTCTGCCAACTTCGTGCTCAATCACGCCAAAGGAGATAGTTTGTTGTTCCGAGTCAATATCTACGATTTTTCCGATGGCGTAATTGGAGAGAATTTGCTGAAGGAAAATATTTTAATTCAAGAAAAACAACGAAAAGGAACCATTACAGTCGATCTAGAACCTTATGGAATTATTCTAAAATCCAATGTCTTACTCAGTTTAGAATGGCTACGAGATTTTGATGAATTAGGAAGTAAAGGAGTAACCTTTGACACCAAAAAATCTAAAAAAGAACGTGGTATTTATCTAAGAAATTATAGTAATGGAGAGATGAAAAAGTTTAGATTTAAACAAAAACACAAACCTTGTTTTTACCTCGTTGGTAAACAAACAGTAGAAAAATAAAACTTAAAATATAATTCTAAACCCTCCCTGCCAACTACGAAAGGCAGGCTAAAAATTCAACCTATGAAAAGTATTACATTCACTTTATTATTGACGCTATTATTTTTTGGAACGCAAGCGCAAGAAGAAACCATTGCTAATCAATTCGTGCTTGGCGGATCAATTAATTTTGTATCTCAAAAGAATTCGGTCCCATTAGTTGGGTTACCGGTTGGCGGCAACTTTGGTGTTATATTTTCTGATAACCTTAATGATACAAAAAATACCGTTTTTAGTTTTAGTCCGTATTTTGGAAAAGAAATAAATGCGAATTGGTTATTTGGTCTTCAACTCGATTATCGATTAAACAATTATACAGCAGAAGATGCATTTAATTTTAGTGGTGGTGACCCCATTGATTTTAATAGAAAGTCCAACAATTTTGGATTCGGTTTATTTGGTCGATATACCTTAAATCCAGCACAACGCTTCCAGTTTTATCTTCAACCTTTTGCTGGCTATAATTTGCTTAGCGAGGATGCTAAGAATAATGATATTTTGGTACAAGAGCAAACCGCTAATCATTTTGAAGCAGGAGTTGGCCTCGGTATTTTATATAATATCAATTCTAAATTTCGGGCTACTTTACGAACAGGTGGCCTAAATTATATTAACGGAAAATGGAAAGTAAAAGACACGCCAATTGACAAAGGTTTTAGTTCTTTTGGCCTTAACCTAAATCTTACAAGTGTCTTTATTGGTGTGGAAATGAAGTTGTAGAATTTCAACTTAAAGTGTAAATTCTATCTTACTCCATTTTTCAGGTAGGTGGGTATCATAAATTCCGTGTGCGTTTAAGACCATGGCAGGGTGAGGGTGTACTTCCTTTCCACTGGTTAGGAGCTTTTGAAATCTACCCAAAAACATTTTCCAAATATCTCCATCTTTTGGAGGAAGACTCCGACCATTGGCAAGGAGTTTTAAGCTCTGCCATGGAATGCCAATTTCAAGGCTCCATCCTTGGTCAACATGCGTCGGATCGTTTATTTTTCCATCTACCTGAACACCTGTTTCTAGTCCCGGAAGATCATAATTGGTGAATGCCCAACGGATGCCTCTTGGATGGGTTCCTTTCCAAAAGCTGGCTCCGGTTCGGTCATAATCACCACCAAAGGTATACGCTTGTTTTTGATGAACATCAAATTGAGGAATATCAAATTTTCCACCTTTGTCAAAAGCATCTTTCCAAATAAAAAATACCTCATAAATTGTATTAGCAGCATTCACTTCTAGTTCATAATAACAATCTTCACCATCAATAAAAACTTCTAAATCATTTTCCAAAAAAATAATACTATCTCGCTCCGTTAGCCGTGCATCTACAAAAGGTTCTTCGGCCTCAAATCCAATGTAAAGAAAATCATCATTCCATAAAATAGCGGTTCTCGTATCATAGATGCCCGGAGCACCCGTCACCATATCTACAAAGCGTTTACTCCAAGTGGCATTTTGCCAAACTTCTTTTTTGAGATTACCATCGACCGTGATGGAAGTAGATATTTTCTTTGCTAGGTAGTCTGAAGTTGATTTCATTAATAGTTAGTTTTTTGTTTTCAAAGGTCATAAATTAAAGTCATAATTTTGCAAAAAAACGCAATTGTTTTCTATCTTATCACCTATCAAAATGTGATTAAGAAAATAACAAATATGAAGCTAAAAGAACTACTAATCGTCCTATTGATGATATTATTCTTTTTAAGGTTAGAAGGACAGGAAAGTGGATTTTCTAAAAAAGGATCCATGTATTTTTATTGGGGATATAATAGAAGTACGTACTCCACAACGAATTTACATTTTAACGGACCTAACTATGACTTTACCTTGTACAATTTAAGAGGAAAAGATAGACCAACAAAATTTGGCTGGGGCTATTTCGATCCTTCTAGATTAACCATTCCTCAATATAATGTCAGATTAGGATATTATATAACAGATAGGTTTACCATTTCATTTGGGTCAGAT
>CALKJE010000513.1 GCA_937995675.1 uncultured Saprospiraceae bacterium | reverse complement strand
ATTTCCTTTTAGCATATTATTAATTTCCTTTGGCGTCATGTTCAATACTTCAGCCAACTCTTCGTTCGTAGGTTCGCGTTCGTACTCCTGAACAAAAGAAAGGAAAGCTTCATTAACCTTATTATAAGATCCTACCTTATTTAAAGGAAGTCTTACGATTCTGGAATATTCGACGATTGACTGAAGAATAGACTGTCGAATCCACCAAACTGCATAAGAGATAAATTTGAAACCTTTGGTTTCATCAAAACGCTTTGCCGCTTTCATCAATCCAACGTTTCCTTCGTTGATCAAATCACTAAGTGATAATCCTTGATTTTGATATTGTTTGGCAACCGATACAACGAAACGTAGGTTCGCTCTCGTCATGATATTAAGTGCTTCGGTATCGCCGGCTCTAATTCGACGAGCCATTTCGGCTTCTTCGTCCGCATTTAACATACTGATTTTACCAATATCGTTTAGATATTTGTCTAGCGCAAGAGACTCTCGTGCTGTAATTTTATTTGTGATTTTCAGTTGACGCATGTCATGGATGTTTGAATTGAGGGATTATTAAAATGATTATTGTTTCAGACTTAAGTCTAGTAACTACTCAATTGTTGCGGCGTAAGTTCTTCCTTATATACAGTTGTTTTTGTTATTATTTAAATGGTCATGTTGTTGAATAATATCTTTTAAGTACTTGGACAAAATTATATGTAAGTTATGACTCAGAAAATTTTTGAGCTAGTCAACGCGCAAAAACCGGAGTTATGCCGTAGCATAATGAGGATTTTTGTAAGGCAGAATAGCTTAAAAAGATTCAGTCATTACTTATAGTTTAATTTGTCCACGTGCTTTTTTACGGAGATTATTCAAATTAGTTGACTAAAAATATAAAAAATAACTTGACTTTTTATTAAAAAAGTATAGAACCGGAGAATTTAACATTATAAATGCTCGCTATTTATCACAACTAAAGACTACATGCTGATCCATTTATTGAATCAGTGTTCGTACTTAGACTAATCAATTAGTAGGTTATTCTACTAATCATATTATAAAAAATTTACTCGTATAAGATGACTTGAAAAATATATCAAATCAGTATGGAGGGTAAGGATAGGAAAAGGCAGACAAAATTGTAGTTCGAGTGGTATGATCAAAGGTAATTAACTCATTATTGACTACAGCTCTTATTGTTCAAAAAAAATGCCCGAAATCAACTAAAAGTTGAAATCGGGCAATAGTTTTTATTTTAACAAGTCTAAAACACTGATAATCAAACATTTATTCAAACATAAAGATTATCCTAACGTATTGACTTTTATAAAACTAATCATTATCTACGTGGACCTCGATCATCTCGACGGTCATCTCGACGGTCATCACGGCGATCATTACGACGATCGTTACCTCCTACTGGGCCACCTTCCATCAGCGCTTTTCGAGATAAACGTAGTTTACCAGTTCGTTTATCGATTCCGATAATTTTCACTTTTACCATGTCTCCGAGATTTAACTCATCTTCCACTTTTTCTAATCTAGTGTGAGATATTTCAGAGATGTGTAATAAACCACTCTTTCCAGAGAAGTCAACGAAAGCACCGTATGGCATAATCGTTACGACTTTAGCATCAAACTCATCACCAACTTCTGGTGTAAAAGTAATCGCTTTGATTCGTGCAAGTGCTGCATCAATAGATGCTTTATCATTACTAGAAATATTTACAACTCCTTTATCATCCACTTCTTCGATGTTGATAACGGTGTTGGTGGTTGCTTGTAATTCTTGAATGATACTTCCACCAGGTCCGATCACCGCACCGATGTAGCTCTTATCGATAATAATCTCTACGATTCGTGGAGCATGATCTTTTAGATCTTCGCGTGGAGCAGTGATTGATTCGTCCATCTTATCCAAGATATGTAAACGACCTTCCCGTGCCTGCATTAATGCTTCTTCTAGCAATTCGTAAGAAAGACCTTCGATTTTGATATCCATCTGACAAGCACAAATACCATCTCTAGTACCAGTGATTTTAAAATCCATATCACCAATAGCATCTTCATCACCAAGGATGTCCGATAAAACCACGTTTCGTGTTCCGTCAGAGATTAGTCCCATTGCGATACCAGAAACAGGAGCTTTGATTTTGATACCTGCATCCATTAATGCTAGTGAACCAGCACAAACAGTTGCCATAGAAGAAGAACCGTTAGATTCTAAAATATCAGAAACGATACGTAAGGTGTAAGGCTGTTCTTCTGGAAGAACTTGACGTAGTGAGCGGTGTGCTAGGTTAGCGTGTCCAACTTCTCTACGACCAGGACCACGCATTGGCTTAGTCTCCCCTACTGAATAAGCTGGGAAATTATAGTGTAGAATAAAGTCATCAAAATGCTGATCTAACGCCGTATCAGCCATTAGTTTGTCCAACTTAGTACCGAGTGTCAAAGAAGTCAACGCTTGCGTTTCTCCTCTAGTAAAGATCGCTGATCCGTGCGTAGAAGGTAGGTAATCTACTTCTGTCCAGATGTGTCGAACATCTTTGCCAGTACGGCCATCCAAACGAACACCAGTAGCCATCACCATTTCACGGATGGTTGCTTTTTGTAGTTTATAGAAATATTCTTTTGCGTAACCGTAGTTTTCAGCAATCCACTCTTCTCCATGCTTTTCAGCAAACGCCTCTTTCATTTCAGAACGAATCGCACCAAACTGTTCTTTACGTTCGTGCTTTTCTAATTTACCTTGAGCAACTGTTAAGATTCGCGCTTCAGCGTATTCTTTAACCATTTTGTCAATCTCAGGCTTAGTTTCAGCAGGCACCACTTCTCGCTTAACCGTCGCTTTTTCACCTACGATTTTAGCAAGATCTAATTGTGCTTGACACTGTACTTTAATTGCTTCGTGCGCAAAACGGATAGCATCAACGATGTCTTTTTCAGAACATTCTTTTGCTTCACCTTCTACCATCATTACGTTTTCAATCGTTGCGGCAACGATCAAATCAAGGTCAGCCGACTCTTTAAGAGCAGGACGATCCGGATTAATCACGAATTCACCGTCGATACGAGCAACCCGTACTTCAGAGATAGGACCTGCGAAAGGAATATCAGAAACACTTAAAGCAGCAGAAGCCGCTAAGGCTACCATTGCATCTGGCATCACGTCTTTTTCAGCAGAGATCAAGTTGATGATAATTTGCGTATCATTCATATATCCGTCAGGAAACAGTGGACGAATCGCACGGTCTACTAAACGAGAGGTAAGAATTTCATAATCAGAAAGTCTAGCTTCTCTACGGAAAAAGTTACCAGGGATACGACCCGCAGCAGCGAATTTTTCTTGATAATCCACAGATAGTGGAAAGAAGCTTTGGCCTTCTCTAGGCTCGTGTGCAGAAACTGCACTTGCGAATAACATGGTTTTACCCATTTTTACAACGACCGATCCGTCGGCCTGTGCCGCTAATTTACCAGTCTCGATGGTTACTTCGCGACCATTGGGTAAATTAAAGGAGATACTATCAGGAATTTGCTTTCCCATACTTAATTAGGAATTTGAAACGGACCCCTTTGGCCCGTTGGGTGAATAAAAACCATATTGCAGTTTACAATACAGCTAAAAGCTTCTCTAAAGACAAGCTCTGAAAAAAGGAAAGATGAAATACCCCGAAGGGCGAACTGTAGATGGATCAGAAAGTAAATAAAAGAGGATCGCATCACTTTTTTTGACAAACCAGCCAATTATTAATTGATCGTCAGGCGGGTTTGGGCTTAAGGCTCACCGACATTCTTTCGGTTGAGGGGGAGCTACAGCTGGTTTTACGGGAGCGTCCCTAGATCAGTTTCGCTGCCGTTATTGAAGTTGTTATTCTAAGTTGAACATTTCGCACTAAAATAACAAAAAGTGTTGTAGCTAAGCTACAACACTTTATAATTTTTTCTTATTTACGGATACCGAGCTTTTCAATGAGAGCACGATACTTTGTAATATCTTTTGCCGCTAAATATCGTAGTAGTCGTCGTCGCTTACCAACTAAGGTAAGTAAGGTACGTCGACAAGAATTATCTTTTTTGTTCTCGTGTAAGTGATTAGATAATTCCTTGATACGGAAAGTGAACAATGCGATCTGACCTTCAGTCGATCCTGTGTTTCCGGCAGCTCCGCCGTATTCAGCGAAAATTTCTTCTACTTTTTCTTTTGGTAAGTAAACAGCCATTTTAAAATTGATTTTGTACCATTAGTGATGGGTATTATCCACTGAAATTCATGGCGTTGAAGTGACAATGGTGCTAGTTTAAATAATACCGGTTATAATATATCAGTTATAGCGGCGCAAATATACGATTTTTATTATTAATTAAATAGTTACAAGTATATTTATAATCTTTACAACAGACTATAATAAAACCTTAATCTAACTTACTTCTACCCTTTTCTATTATTAAACTAAATAGTTACAAGTATACTTTAACTCACCGCTTTAAGAAACCTTGCTCCACTAATGGCTAGCTCGCAGGTTTCTCAAAGCTAAAGCTAGGCTTAACCACTATTTTTTAGTTTTCTTTTATTTATTAATAATCAGAGGGGACACTCCGCATTGCGTATTGAGGGGTTTTCTATGTAAAAAAATAAATACTTTTAGCTCCGCTTTAAGAAACCTTGCTTTACGCTGGGCTGGCTCACAGGTTTCTTAAAGCTTGGTTATTCGAGGAGTCCTTTGATTTCTGTTTCCATACGGTGAAAGAACTGATTTCGGGCTTTATCTCCTGATTGGCTGATTAATACGGACTTATTTTGTAGGTTTTCAAACCAATCGGCGGCGTAGTCGCAGATGCCTTTGTTGGTGGTATGCATAAAATTAGGGTTATCGAAGGTTGAAAATAGCTGTCGACTATCTGGTTGGGAGACCAAAAAGTGTACGTTGGTGGGTAAATCGCTCAAATAAAGCTGGAATTTGGCTCTCTGGGTTGTTTCGGAATCTCCAAAAAAGCGTTTATGTCCTTGTTCTGCCATAGATTTTAGGTGCTGTAATCCGCGTAACATTTGATCTATCAATTGATTTGCTTCTACCGGATCCTTAAAAAATCCACTATCCAAGGCATAGCTGATCTGGGAAAAAGTATTGTCTACCATTCGGATATGCCAGTATTCGGTCGTCGCAATTGAGAGGTATTCCTCTTGGATTTGGTGAGCCAAGGCTAATTCATCTGGATTGGCTACCTCCAACGAAAAAGGTCTTTGCGGCTGATTATTCTTCCAAAATGTTCGATTCCACATATAGAACTTAAACTTCACTAGATCTGGAAACATAAAGGTGTAAAAGATTGGGTATTCATTGGTCGCATACTGCACATGTACGCCTGGCAGCGCGCCTACGTAAGAAATGGTTTGCTTTAGCTGTTGCAAAAAGCCTAGGTAAGTGTCGTTGATTCGTAGCGCGGCACTAAATTTAATTTGTCCGTTGGTAGGTTCTAATAATAAGTCATCCACTGAAATGCTAAACGTCTCTGTTAGCATTTTTAATTCATCCAATGATACTGGAACGGTGCCATTGATCCGGCGATAGGCCTGAGATCGGGTTAGCTTTAGTTGTTCCATTACCACATATACCAGCTTTTCGTGAACTGGTAATTGGTCTTTTAGTTGTTGAAAGAGTTTGATTTGTAGGTTGTTCTCGGCCATTGTCTGAGTCTAAAAGCGTTTGAGCGTTGGTCTATCAGTTCTGAGTATGGACCAAAGTACAGCATTTGTTGCAAATATTGTAACAGAATCGACTCGTTTTGTCATTTCGTTCCAAAATCCGTAAAAAATATATTTCCCATTTTTAAAATATGGAATAAATAGAGGGTAAGACTACGCTAGTTTTACCGCTGTAAGAAAAGCTAATTAAAACGACGAAAAATATAAAGCTATTTACGAACCCTTAAAAAAGAAATGCCTATAGAAAAAGTATACGAAGTTGTTTTTCACTAAAAATATTAATATGGAAAATTCATTTAGTTTCTATCCAATTAAGGCAAAAGACAAAACCATTATTTACCACCTAGCAACTGCATTTAAAGACAATGGTCGGATGCGCGTACTGCTGGGAAAACGACGGTCGGATTTTTATAAAAAAATAATCCACGTGATTTCGTATTGCTATTTTATGGTTAAAAAAATTGGTGGCCTTTTCGTTTCTAAAGACCAAAACACTTTTCTACTCTTCTATCGAAAAAGCAAATTTTATTTTTCACTAAAGGATTGTTTTAACTATCTCTTCCTGGCGATTAATGTCATTGGAATCAGGCGGTTGAAAAAGGTTTACTTGAGAGAAAAGAAGGTAAAAAGTATTCGGAAAAAAGAAATAAAAAGACAAAAAGATCGAGATCATTTATACGTCTGGTTTATGGCTCAAAAAAAAGAACATAACGGCGTAAAGGGATTGGTCGAGGCAAAAAATTTCATTGTCAAACGAGCAGAAAAATTACAGCTCCCCATTTATATGGAAACGACCGAATTACGACTAAAGGTGATCTACGAAAGAGCGGGTTTCAAATTTTATGATTGTATGGTGGAGGAAGAGACGGGGTTGCGGTTGTGGTTTTGGAGGTTATAATGAATAATGAATAATGAATAATGAATATCCAATTTATTCTTCTGACATGTGTTTTTTTTTCTAAAAAATATTTCATCACCTAAATAATGAATACCATGAAAAACATTAAATATCAAAAAGGAGATGTGAAATTTAAGAAGGTTTTATTCTCCCGAGTCAATGAATATTTTTCTAATAATAAAATAAAGAAAACAGGAAACAAAATGCTGTTTTTGAAGAGCGGTTTGTTGTTATTAGCGTATGTACTGATCTATTTTCTATTGTTGTTTGCGCCGAGTATGACGGTGCTTTATAGTTGTTATATAAGTTTGGGGGTGTTGACTATTTTTGTGGCTTTAAATATTGGTCATGATGCGGCGCACCATACTTTTTCTGAAAACAGGGAATACAATAATATCCTTTTATATGCATTCGATCTTTTAGGAGCGAGCGGATACATGTGGCGTCTAAAGAACCCCTCGATGCAAGGCGTTCCCTTAATAATGTTGGTTGTGAAGGGAACTCTCCAAAGTACCATTTGACACCTAAAAGTCTGTGGTGTCGATTCTGGAGACGCAAGACCGGGGGTAGGAGTCTTCCGCGCGTTTCAGGT
>CALKJE010000512.1 GCA_937995675.1 uncultured Saprospiraceae bacterium | reverse complement strand
GTTTTATGTGAACCACTTGATATAATCGACGACAAGGATCACTGAATTTTCCTCCTCGTGTTCCGTTATTTCCGCCACTCGTAGATCCAGGTTGCTCATTGGAGCAATAATTGGCATCGATATAAGCATTCAAGTCTGTATTATTCCATAGTTCTCGATATGGACTAGGTATTTCATTTCCGTTGTTGTCTATCACAGTACTATTAGGTGTCATATCCCAAGCATCGGCATTATCACCAGTGGTATTGGTAAATTCATCAAAGGTGCCGTTCAAGACTTGAAGGATAAACCCTTCTGCAATGATCACCATTTCGGTAGCTTCACTGGTATTATCTGTAATACTATAAGCAGTTAAGGTAACCGTGTAAACACCATCTTCGTCATAAGTATGCGTCGGATTATTTCCGGTGAATTGAAAGCCATCACCAAATTCCCATAATAACATTACTGCTCCTTCGGAAGCATCTGTAAAGTTAATAGTTCTGTAATCCATTGGATCCGCCGCATAATCAAAGTCAGCGGTTACAGGAGCCAAGATATTGATTCCTCTGGTTAGATCACCCGTTAAGTTCGTTGCTCCAGTTACGGTAAGTTTAACTTCGTACGCATCAGGTGTAGCATAAACGTGTGTAGGAGATTCTTCCGTAGAAGTATTTCCATCACCAAAGTCCCAAAGGTAGGTTGCTCCACCTGTAGAAGTATTGGTAAAAGTATACTCAAGGAAGTTGGTTTCACTTTGCATGATATCAAATCCTACGGAAGGAGGTACTGCACCAGGAAGTCCAACTTCAATAGAAAAATTATCCAATCGAGCTTCAACCGGACCGTTAAAGAAATAAATTGCTACGGTCTCATTGTCTCCAGAGTTAAAAGATAATTGTTGTTCTAAATAAATGGTTGGATCCGTATCATCGTTTACAGTAACGGAGGCGATGGTTGCTGCTGCTGCATCTGCTCTGCTGGTAATTGTCCCGCCATTATCAGTTACACCAAGGATTGAAACAGTTACAAATGGATCAGCTGAACCAGCTAACATCGTATACCAAAAGGTAAGATCATAATTTGTTTCCCGTTCGACTGTAATTTCTTGGTATCCAATACGATCTTGTGGAGCAGGTAACTTAGCACCTTGATCACCAAAAGTTACTGGGCTACCTGTAATTTGGATTACACCACCTATATCATTATTTCTCCAAGAATCTCTACCATCACCAGAGCCATCGGGTAGGGTGTTGTCTTCAAAACCAGCTTCTTGAATGATTGGTTGAAAAGGACCTTCAACAACCATTACGTCGATGATTACTTCTCCTGATTCACCATTTCCATCACTAGCTACCAGCTTGACAGGATAGGTACCTTCACTTGGAAAACTAAAAATAGGATCTTCTTCTGTAGAGGTATTTCCACTTCCGAAATCCCATTCGAAATTAATTGCTTCAAAGGACAGATTCGTGAACTTAATGGTTCTAAAATCATCAGATGTAGAGGCATAAGAAAAGTTCGCCGTAGGGAACTCGGTATCTATTTTTGAGCCAGATTCTGGCAAATCAAACTCGAATTGTTTTTCACAACCAACGAAAAAGATGGTTGCCAACACGAGGACGCACAGAGACGTGCGTTGGAATTTATTTAATAAATTTTTCATTATATTATTTTAATTTTTTTTTAATTGTAACCAGGATTCTGTGTTAGAAGTCCATCACTTAGATTAATTTCTCTGTTAGGAATCGGTAATAGTAATTTTCTAGGATTGTACTCACTATATCCCATATCCGCAGCATGAGCACTAAGTACTTCATCCGCTACCCCAAATCTCTGTAAATCAAAGAATCGTTGGTTTTCAAAAGCCAATTCTACGCGTCTTTCATCCAAAATATCTTGCTTAGAAATTGAAGTTGGTCGATCAGCTACGGGATCAAATCCTGCTCTTGCTCGAACCTTCATGTAAGAATCAATTGCCGCCGTATTGGCCGTTTGACCACCACCAGCTAAGACTGCTTCGGCATGCATTAATAATACATCTGCATAACGTAAAACAATAAAGTCATTTCCTGCTTGTTGTGGAGCAGTACCGTAAGTAGGAGGGCTGACAGAGAGGTCAGTTCCTTCTGGTAAGAACTTTGCGATTTCAGTAAAACGTGGTAAAACGATAAACGAAGTTTCATTTCTATTTCCGCCGCGAGCATTAAAGGCAGCTACCAGGTTATCGTTAAGAATGTTTAGTCCATCTTGACGTCCTTGTCTATAAGTTGCCGTAAACTCAGCAGAGTATCCTTGACTTTCAAGAACGTTTCCTTGATCGTATTGAACAGCAAACATAATTTCATCATTCAACTCATTGTAAAATACATCATTAAAATCTTCTTCTAATGTAAAATCTCCGCTGGTAATAATATCATTTAATAATTGTTCCGCAGCTGGATAATTACGAGCACCTTCGGTTAGGTAAACTTTTGCTAATAAACCTTGCGCAGCTCCTTTAGAAGCTCTTGACTTATGCGAATTGTCTAAATTATCAATTGCTTCTTGAAAATCAGCAATGATTTGTTCATAAATTGTTGCGCTGGCAACTCTAGTAAAAAGTAACTCATTATCAGTTGGTGCTGCTACTCTTGTTATCAATGGCACATCTCCGTAAAGTCTTACAAGATTAAAATAAGCATAAGCTCTTAAAAATTTTGCTTCGGCAGTGTAGGCATCGATATTTCCTTTAT
This sequence comes from uncultured Saprospiraceae bacterium, assembly GCA_937995675.1. Taxonomy (GTDB): domain Bacteria; phylum Bacteroidota; class Bacteroidia; order Chitinophagales; family Saprospiraceae; genus JALZUU01. The sequence goes on along the minus strand of CALKJE010000512.1, from coordinate 2,198 downwards.
CTGCTACCTCGACATAATTTAGAATATTATTAGCTCTAAAGATGATATCGTACATAGATTGATAGTAGTCTTCAGATTGGATATTATCTGCATCAGTTCTATAGCGATGGAAGTCAGCACGTGTTCCTTCCAAGGTAGCTGTTCGCGTGTTATCCGTACGTAATTCGGTTACCATAAATTCAAACTGAACGCCTCGGTTGGCACGCATGGAGTTAGTTTGAGCCGTTACACTGGTTCCTTGTAAAGCATCATAGATGCCAATAATGCCAGCTAGTACATCTTCATCGGAGGCAAAGAAAGCATCCAAAACGATGGCAGAATCTGGTAATGGGTTTAAGAACTCATCGTCACAAGAATTGAAAAGAAGTCCTATTACAACCAGGATTATATATTTAGTATATTTCATTTTTTTAATTTTTTTAGATTAAAATTTAACATTCAAACCAAAAGTTACCGTTCTAAACAAAGGCGAACCCGCTCTTTGAGAACCATAAGCAGTTGGTGTGTTATTGCTATCGATGTATTCAGGATTGAAACCATTGTATGCATCAGAAGTCTTGTAAATTAAGTTCTGGCCTGTTGCATAAATTCTTAGGTCGCTTAATCCAAATCGAGAAAGTTTATCATTAAAATTATATCCAATGTTTACATTTCGTAAAGAGAAATAACCTGCATTTTGAATAATATCATTGGTCAGTACTCTTTCTTGTAAGAAACTAGGGTGGGAGATGATTCCATCATCTACTACCTTCTGAATATCAGTTGTACTTCCTTGCCAGTGGGTTCCAAAATATTGATCTCCAACATTTTTGACTTGTGCACCTTGGCTTCCTTGAATCATCACAGATAAATCAAAGTTTCCAAAAACGAAATCATTCGTTAGACTCCAAACGATGTCTGCATAAGGATCACCTAGAATGGTTTTATCTGCATCCGTAATAATACCGTCACCATTTAAATCTTTTACAATTACATCTTCTGATATTCCATTAATTGGAATGTAAGGAGAGTCATAATATTGTGTCGCTAATTCTTCATCAACTACATATCCGTAGAAAGAAGAAATCGGGTTTCCAACAGAGTTGATCCATTGAGAATTTCTACCGAATCCATCTTCTGTTAATTGTCCATCAGACTCACCGAAGCTGATTAATTCATTCTTATTGGTAGAAGCGATTAGCGTTGTACTCCAACTGAAGTTTTTATTAGCAAGGTTTCTAGTTCTTAATTCAAGTTCAAAACCACTGTTTTGTACTTCTCCTAAGTTGACAATACCGTTGCTAAAACCAGTACCAAAAGAAACTGGATTATTTAATAATAAATTACTACTCGTTCTAATATAATAATCAATAGAACCTGTCACTCTGTTGCTAAGGAATCCAAAATCAATTCCAGGGTTAAATTCTACAGAGCTTTCCCACTGTAGATCAGGATTAGCAATGATCGAAGCAACAACCCCTTGTGTAATACCTCCATCAACTACAGAATTAACGTTGGCAAGTAACGCTAAATAAGCGTAAGTATCTTGTACATCATTTCCTACATCAAAGTTTTCATTTCCAGTAAGTCCATAACTAACTCTGAATTTTAATCTGGATAATAGATCACCATTGCTTAAGAATTTTTCGTTGTGTGCATTCCAACCAACAGAAACGGCAGGGAAAGTTCCCCATTTAGAATTGGCTCCAAAAACAGAACTTGCATCACGTCTAAACGAAGCATTTACTAAGTATCTATTGTCATAAGCATAGTTAAGTCGAGTGAAATAACCAATTTTATTTCTTTCTGCATTTAATTCAATCGGTTGAGCGATAACGGTAGCTCCTCCTAAGTTTTTAATTAAATCATTGGTAAAACCAGTTCCAATAATTTGGCTATCCTCGGATCGTCTTTTTTGAATAGTTAAACCTCCAAGTAATCCAATTTCATGGTTGCCAAAATCTCTGTTATAAGATAAAGTATTATCTGAAATTAGTCTAGTACGAACTCTGTTTTGTAGATTATAAGCAGATCTACTTGCGCCATTTGTGTGATGTAAAACACCATCATATCTAGTTCTCTTACGGTTCTCAATGGTCCATCCAAGAGAAGTTTTTGCGGTTAATCCTTTGGCGAGTTTATAACTCAAGTAAGTAGAACTTAAGATCTTTGTTTTAAATTCATAATGCTCTCTTTCTACGTATTGTGCAAAAGGATTG
>CALKJE010000511.1 GCA_937995675.1 uncultured Saprospiraceae bacterium | reverse complement strand
CGATGCTCATTTTTTTTTGCGTAGCCGTAGCTACGGAAATAAAAATAGCAGAAGATCCACGTTGTCAATGACTTATCCGCAACCATTGTGCTTCATTTTTAAACAACTTTACTAAATTAATCCATGCAATCAAAAGATATGAATGAAATAGAAGAAGTTAAACAACCTTCTATATTTCTTTTTATGATCGAATTTATTCGCTCGTGGATGGAGCGGATTCAGTCTTGGTCCTTTCGTCGAAATTATGTTCCTCAGCGATTAGGAGATGGACATGCGGTGCTGGTAATTCCAGGAATTATTGCACATGATATTCAGATGGAGCCATTGCGTCGGATGTTGGATCGATTGGGTTATAAAACTTATGCTTGGGAAATGGGATTTAATCTAGCGGATTTAGAAGAAATCGACATTTTAGAAAAAAAAATCGTAAAATTGCATAGCGAGACGGGACGAAAAGTCTCCGTTATTGGTTGGAGTTTAGGAGGAATTTATGCGCGAGATTTAGCGCGCCGTCATCCAGATAAAATTAGACAAATATTTACGCTTGGATCTCCTTTTCGTGGCATTACTAAACCTACCAGAGCGAGTTGGGTAGTCCATGTTTTAAAAGGTGATTTAGAAGATCTGATTGATCTAGAATGGATTAAAGAACTGGAAAACCCAACCAAAATTTTAACAACCTCCCTCTATAGCAAAACCGATGGCGTATTGCCTTGGCCGTACTGCTTCGATAAAGTTGAAGATGATTTACATCGCAACCGAGAGGTCAATAGTAGTCATTTAGGATTTCCACATAATCGGGAAGCGCTGAAGATTATTGCGGATTATTTGCCGGATGGGGAATAGTATATGTTGAAGCGCTTCGCTTGTTGAAATGTTGAAATGTTGAATCGTTAAAACGTTTTAACTGCAACTGCAACCGGTTCGTCTAACTTAAGGTTATGCTTTCTGGAAAAATCTGATAAATTAAAAATAATTACAAAAAAAATAAATTATACATTATGCGTTCTTTTCTTATTCTATGTTTTTCAATATTATTGATCGTTGGGACTGCTTGTTCGGATGATAAATCAAGTGGTAAAAAAACACGTTCAGCGAAGGCTGATCCTGCTTCCTATAATCGAACTTCTCCAGAGGAAGAAAAGAAGGAAGAAGTTCCTGCTGAAGAAGTACGAACGGTTCCACCAGAGCAATTAAAAAAGGCAAAAGAAATTTTAGCGGCTGCTACTGCGGATCAAATTGCGGAGGTTGATGCAAAAGGAAAATATAAAATGTTCTGTGCTGCTTGTCATGGTTTTGATGGTGCATTGGGCGTGAATGGTGCAAAGGATTTGAGCGCTTCTAAATTAGCGATTGAAGAAAGTGTGGCACAAGTGTATTTTGGAAAAGGTTTAATGACGCCATTTAAAGGATTATTAAAAGATCATGAAATCGTGGCCGTTTCTAAATATATCGAAGAAAATTTACGGAAATAAAACCCTTTTTTTATTGAGGTTTAGGTAATGTTCATACAGTAAAATTAGTTATTGTATGAACATTTTCTGTTTAGAATAAAAAGCCATTCTTCTAGCCAATTGAGCCATTATTAAACAACCTTGTTTGGAATATGATAAATAGTAGCGTAGTTGTATGTTTTTGTTTGGAAAATTCTACAATTATTAATTTTTAGGTATAACTTGATTCTGCAACAAGAAAAATTTTAAAAAACTTCTTTTATTGTGGTTTTTAATTTTTTGTAATAATTAATTTACACGTTGAAATCTTAAAAGACGATTGTAACTTAAAAGGCTTTAAATCGTAATTTTGATTATATCAATTATTCAGAAAAATATTTTAATTCTATCATTCTTATTCCAAAAAATATGTTTTCAAAAAAGATCTTTATTAGTGTGCTTCTTTCAATAGGTATTTGTGGTGGCCTTTACTTCTTATCCAATGTTAATGATTCCAATCATCATCCTACTCCAACCAATGGGAAGACAGAAATTTTTGAAGGACAAGAAGAAGGAGGAAATGCCAGAGAAGCGTGGCAAAAATTAATTCATACAGCAGCACCGGATACAGATTGGAAGGAGATTGAAAGTAATAATCGAAAGCAAATCTTTCGGAAGAGAAATGGAAATGCTGCCCAGCTTCGTTCTTCCGAAACATTTGCCAATGGTCAGCTAATAGGAGATTGGATGGAATTAGGAAGTAATAATCAAGCAGGAAATTTGAGGACAGTGAGATATGTACCTGATGAGGATAAAATATATGGAATCTCTGGTGGAGGTATCTTATGGAAAGCCAACTTGGATGGAACCAGCTGGACGGAGCTAAATCGAACTACTGGATTACGAAGAGATATTTTGGAGGTGGTGGATGATGGAAATGGTAATAAAACCATTGTGGCAGCTATTGATAAAGATTTGTATTACTCGTCTGATAATGGCGCTACTTGGACGGCATCTTCCATGGATATTAATACGGTGCAAAATTGGGGTGAGCCATCTGAATTGGTTTCCTTACCAGATAAGTCCTTAGTGTATTTGCGACGTGCATGGGATCCAGATCCTTGGGCTCCAAGAATGTGGATTTACCGATCTACTGATTTAGGACAAAATTTTACAAGAATTGGAGTACTTGATCCGGTAGGAACGGCCACGGTTAATTCAAGTCATACCCAACTTTGGGTTCAAAAAGGAGAATCTATCGTTTATGCTTTACATCAAGGGAGAGAATTGTATTCTATAAATGGGGCAACTGTAACTTTAGAAAATGCTAATGATGATCTTCCAATTGAGACGGAGTTAGATTTAGATGGAAATGTCAATGGTGGTACGACTACTTTTTATGCTCTGATAGATCCGAATATTCTTTATCAATCTACCGATTTAGGCGCCAGCTGGACTCAGGTTTCTTCCTTACCAGAAAATCCTTGGGATGTTGGTATTGCCGTATCTCCTAACGATGCTAATTTTGTTGCCTTTGGAGCAGTAGAACTTTTCAATACGACCAATGGAGGAGGAAATTGGTCCAAAGTAAATACTTGGCAATCTTATTATTCAAATTGGGATAATGTTCATGCTGATATTATGGATATTCAATTTTTTGAAAAAACCGATGGGACTGATTTCATTTTAATTGCTAACCATGGAGGACTTCATATCTCTTATGATAATTTGGCAACTACTACCAACATCGGAACCGCAGGATTAAATATTGGGCAGTTTTATGATGTGCGAACAGATCCCTTAAATTCAAATTATGTTTATGGTGGTACACAAGATCAAGGACATCAGCGGACTTCTGCGGCCAGTGGAGCCACTAGTACGGTTGGTTTTGATCAAGTAATCTCAGGCGATTATGGCCATATGGCCTTTTCGAGAGATGATCAAAGTTTATGGACCGTTTATCCCGGAGGATGGACCACCTATTATCACAATCCTCAGACTTCTGGATACAATGCTTCCTTTGATTTAGAAGGAGATCATCCTCCTGTTTCGGATTGGATTTTTCCAACGGCAGAAACCACCGACCCTTCAGATAATAAAATTTATATCGCTGGGGGAAATGTGAACGGTGGCACTGGTTCTTATTTAGTGACGCTTACTGCACAAACTTCTGCACCTTATAGTATTTCGGCCACCCAATTTAATTATGATTTTAGAGCTAATTCGAATAGTGGAACAGCTACTATTTCTGCTATAGAAGCTTCTAAAGCGGATCCGAATAAAATATATGTTGCTACCAGTGATGGAACATTTTTTTACTCTAATGACTT
>CALKJE010000510.1 GCA_937995675.1 uncultured Saprospiraceae bacterium | reverse complement strand
GTAAAACGAAAACGAGGTTAGATGTGAAGTTGAAGTTGGGCAAGTTGAGGAGTTGAAAGAAGAAGTTGTGTCGCTTGGGACTTTACTCAATCGGTCAAGAAGGTCGGTACTTATTAGGTTTCAAATTTATCTCTTATGCAGTTTGGTGGATTAGACAATCTATCTTACAATCCATCGTAGAATATTCAAGAATCGTTCGTCTTCCACTTAATAAGGTAGGTTCTTATAATAAAGTAAATGAAGCATTTCTTTCTTTTGTTCAGGAATTTGAGCGAGAACCAACCAACGAAGAATTAGCAGATATTCTTAGTCTAACGCCACGAGAAATTAATAATATGCTCAAGGGCAATGGCCGCCATCTTTCTTTTGATGCTCCAATGAGTGGAGAAGAAGGTGACTCGACCATGCTAGATGTCATCGTCGGTAGTGAACCAGCGGATAGTCCTGATAATAATTTAATGGAACAATCCTTAAAGGAAGAAGTGCAGCAAGGATTATCTATTTTGTCTCCGCGTGAGGTAGAAGTACTGAGTTCTTATTATGGCCTGAATGGTTATAAAAGCCTGACACTCGAAGAGATTGGCGACCTTTACGGTTTGACGCGCGAACGTGTTCGTCAAATTAAGGAACGAGCCATCCGACGGTTGAGAAAATCTTATAACCGCAACAATCTAAAATCTTATTTAGGATAAAACCTATTTTAGAATAAAAATTAAATCTGTTTCCATCAGTGGGAACAGATTTTTTTTTGAATAAAACAAATGTTCAATATCTTTTTAGTCGATTGATAAATTTCTTTACAAGTTTATAGACTCTTTGAAGGTTTTTGAATAACTTGAAAACTTAAACCGACAGAAAAAATAACTTATGCGTTTTACAAAAATTTTAATCCCAATTTTATTCCTTTGTTTATTTGCTTGCCAAGAAAAAATAAAAGAACTACCTGGAGCTCCTCCAATTTCTAATGAAGAAAAGCCAAAAGTAACCATCTTTAGTTCTGACAACACCGATTTTCAGAAAGTAACAAGCCTTCAAAAATATCGAGATAGTTTATCTTATTCTATTGGTATGTATCTGGCTAATAGCTTTGATAAACAAGATTTGCCTATTAAGCCACAAGTAATGGCACAAGGATATATGGACGTGATGGAAAATCAAGCAGGATTGTCTCATCGGTCTGCGACCAATTATTTAAATAAAGTAAAAAATATTCAAGCCTATCGTTCTAAAGCCAAAGCTGGTGATTATCCATTTCCTCTTAGTTTAGATTCGGTTTCTTATGCCATTGGTGCTGATATGGGGTACCAACAAAAAGGAACAGACTACGAGCTGAATATTAATTCATTTCATCAAGGAATAGTTGATTTTCAAGGTAGTGTGGTACCAAAAGTGAGCGAAAAAGCCCAGTCTAATTTTATGGGATTATTCTTTAAAGGAATGAAATCAGCAATTAAAAAGAGAAATCAAGGCAAAACAACTGCTTCTTTAGAAAAAGAGAATGCTTATTTTAAGCAAAATCGAAGTACGCCTGGATTGGTCACGATGCCAAGTGGATTACAGTATCAGATCATTGAGACCGGAACAGGCTCGAATGTGAGCTATACAGATCAGGTATTATTGCATTACGAGGCAAAAGATATAACCGGAAAAGTGCTTGATGCTAGATTCAAAAAAGGACTTCCTACCAAAGCAATGGTCAGTGATATGATTCCTGGATGGGTTGAAGGTCTACAGATGATGAATAAAGGAGCTAAATTTAGATTTTTTGTCCCTTCAAGATTGGCTTATGGAGAAGATGGATACCAAAATATTCCACCACATACCGCTTTGATTTATGAAATTGAAATTATTGATATTCTAAAAAAATAAACTAACCCAAAAAGGGTATTTTATCATTCTATTCAATGTTAATTTCGTTTTTATTGGTTTAATCTAGGAGAAATTGAGCAATGTTTTAAATTATTTTATAAATTTAGACTTCCTTATTGTGCCTCTCGACTCTCATCTCCTAGATGTTTTCACTATGAGAAGATGTTATTAATCCAAAGAAATACGCTTTGTAAATAACATTCTTACTCTTCCAAAACTAAATTAAGAATGGAAAAAAGGAAAATCCTAGTAACAGGAGGCGCAGGATTCATTGGTAGTCACGTCGTTTGTAGAATGCTTAGAGCTGGCTATCATGTCAACATTTTAGACAATTTCTCTACTGGAAAAAAAAGAAATATTCCAAGTCATGAGCGGGTCACGCTCTATGAAGGAGATATACGCGATCCCTCGATCGTAAATATGGCCACTCAAGGATGTACAACCATTGTTCATCTAGCCGCTATCGTCGGGGTAGAGGAAGTGATCGCACAACCCTTGAAAACAGTGGAAGTGGAAACGATCGGAACACATAATATTGTGAACGCCGCTCGAAAGTATGGCGTGAAAAAAATTCTTTATGCTTCTTCTAGTGCCGTTTATAAAGCGGTTGAAACAAATAGCAGCCGTGAAACGGATGACCTCGGATTGGTCAGTAACTATGCGATTGCAAAACGACTAAACGAACGCTATCTATCTGCTTTAATCAAAACAGACAACATTTCTGTTAACTGTCTTCGCTTCTTCAATATCTATGGAGAACGGCAAGATGAAAGAATGGTTATTCCTCGATTTTTTCAACAGGCAATCAACAATCAACCCATAGAAGTTTTTGGATCTGGTAATCAGACGAGAGATTTTACTTCTGTCAATGATGTTAGAGAAGCAATTTATAGGCTGATTCAACGACCTAATTTAAATGGTACTTTCAATATCTCTCGAGGTCAAGAAACCACCATCGCTGACTTAGCAAAATTGGTTAGAAGCGTAACCCGATCGAAATCTGAAATTGTCATGTTAGGTCATCCAACAGAACGAGAAACCTTTAGAGTAAATCGAAGAATCGGAAATAATGATAAATTATTTGCCGCTATTGATTTTCGTCCAAGTATCCAACTGGTTGATGGGTTAAGAGAATGTTTCGAAAAAGAACAAGAAGCTCGTTTACTTTTTTCAAATAAATTTTAGAATATAAACTAGGAGTTGAACTCGAACGGTTTTCTGAATATTAAAGAAGCAAACAACTATGGCAGAAGAAATAATTGACTACTCCGGCCGGATTAGTAAGAACTGGTTTCGTAATAAATGGAAAGGATTGACCAATCATTATTATAGAATGAAACGGGATTATCTCTGGGAGGTACACCGTCGGATTCATAAGATTGATTTGGATTACTCCAAAATTCCGGAGGGAGCCATGCCGGTGATGATTAATAATTTTAATAGACTAGATCTACTGAAAAAACAGATAGACTGGCTATTAACTTTAGAAGATCCTATCGCAATTATCATTGTGGATAATAAATCGACCCTGCCACCATTACTGGAATATTATGAACATTTAGACCATCCACACGTACAAGTCGTTAAGCTAAATTATAATTCGTGGAGAAACGGAGTGAAATATCTTGGTAAACATAGACTAACCAATTTTGAAAAGTTTATAATTACAGATGTTGACTTACTTCCTTACCCCAACACCCCAAAAAATTTAATAAGTCATTTATCTAATTTGCTAGATCGTTATCCTACCTATAACCATGTAGGAACCTCTCTAGAGATTAATGATATACCCGATCATAACCCAATGAAATCATTGGTTTTGAAATTTGAGAATAATTTCTGGCCACCTTTGGCGAAGGACTTAGACGGAGAAGTATTTGTTAGTGCCATTGATACGACCTTTGCGATGTATCGTTCGTCTTCAGATATTTTGAGCGTACATGGAGCATTGCGCACCAACCGACCATATACTTTGAAGCATGTAGACTGGTATTTAGATCCTGAAAAATTATCGCCAGAATATCAATATTATTTGGAATCTTGCAAGCCTTGTGCTACTTGGGCTCAGCAATCCAAAAAAGAAAAAAAACTCAAGAACTACTGGAATGTCCAAAAAAATAAATCTTCCGCCTCGTACTCCTAGCTACCAATCTCTTCTTCGTATCCAGCGATTTATGAAAAATCCGATTCCTTTCATGAATCGAAACTTAAAAAAATATGGAGAGACGTATTGCTTTAGTCTACGCTATAGTAAGGTCAATATTATTACCATTGATCCAGATATTATCCAACATTTTCTTCGGAAGAATGAAGATAATTATAAAAAGCCAGTCGCTGATAATGAGGTCCTAGGACATTTTGTTGGCAAAGGTTTATTATTAGCCACAGGTGAACGACACGATGCACATCGAAAATTAATGTCTCCAGGTTTTAGACCCAAAAGCATCGGTCGATTGATCGGCTTAATGGACGAACAAATTGATCGCTATTTTTCTGAAATGGATCAACGACTTGAAAAAAATCCTACCGTAATCATTGATAAAGAATTTAGTGACCTGACCTTTCGGGTAATGACCAGAGCAATTTATGGAGACGATATGAATCAGGAAGAGATTTTAGATTTCTCCGATAGATTTCAGAATCTTCAAAAAATGATGATCAAACTGGTTCGGATTCCAAGGTTATTGAAATTCTATCAGATGACTGGACAAACCAAATTCTATGAGCAAGTAGCTAAAGAAAATAACGCTTATCTAAATCAACTAATCGCCGCTCGTCGTAAGCAACAACCAAAGGAAGATTTACTAGGTATGTTGCTTAGTTGTCGGTACGAAGATTCTGACGAAGGTATGAGCGATGATCAGTTGCGAGAAGAAACGTTGACGCTTTTTGTGGCAGGTCACGAAACAGCAGCAAATTGCCTATCATGGATCGTTTATATTTTAGCCAAACATCCAGAAACGATTAAAAAAATATTAGCGGAATACGCAGAAGTGATTGGAGATCAGGTTCCTGAATTTTCCCAATTATTGCAAATGGATTATCTCAATCGAGTTTTTGATGAATGCTTACGGATTTATCCTCCGTCGTGGATTACCAATCGGATTGCAGTGGAAGATGATCATGTCAATGGTTTTGATATTCCAAAAGGCGCCCGAGTGATTCCTTTTATTTATGGACTACATCATTCCGAAAGACTTTGGCCCGACGCTGAGAAGTTTAATCCAGATCGTTTTACAAAAGAAGCACGAAAAGGACGACATAATTTTGCGCACATGCCTTTTGGAGCCGGACCAAGAATGTGTATCGGTCGTCATTTTGCGACCTTGGAAATGAAAATGATTATTTTAAAAATGCTAAAGCGATACCGTTTTAGTTTGGTAGAAAATCATAAAGTAGAGTTGTTGCCTTCGGTGACCTTGAAGCCGGCTAATGGGATTAAGCTGCGGTTTGAGTCGTAGGATAAGTTGAGACTTTGGGATGAGTTAAAATATTTTTTGCTCGTTATAAATTTTCAAGAGCAAGCGCAAATTCAACTTCAAAAATCAAACACTTCAATCGTGATTCCTTGATTAGGGAATTGTTTGGTTTATTGATTGTCCAGTCTCGTATCGTAGAATTTTTCTTTCTAAAAAACGGATACTGCGACCACGCTGTGGTCGATCTTCAAACGTGGGTTCGCCGTTAGCTAACATACTGTGACTGCTCTGCAGTCATGTATATCCCTGAAAAGTGGTTTAATATCAAATCACTACTTCTTAATTGACAAAAAAAGTCTTTACAAAATGATCTCAGAGAGATCACAGTATGTTAGCAGCAAAGCTGCGTTTCGGTATTTCGATCTCAGCGAGATCGCAGTATTATTTTTCGACAGATTTTTCTTAATAAGAAAGATAAAATATATAGATAATATTCTTAAAGCGGAACTATTGAATAACTAGCAAATCAAATCATCAAACGATCCAAAAGAAAAGGGTAGGGTATTAAGATATTCGATGATCGCAGAAAACTCCTGATTGGTTGCTTCGTGATCGTGGAGCAATAAAACTTCGTCGGAAGTACTCGACAACCAGCGATTTTCTCCCATTAAAAATCCACGACAATCTCGTGGATTTTTGGTGGCTAATCGTTTAAAAACTTTATCTAAATTAGAAAGCCCTTGCAGTGGTTTGTCCATATCCATTGCCCATTCCATCACATCAAACGTCCATGCCCAATCTATGTCTTCCCAAAGTTTTGCTTTTTGCATATAGCGATAAGTTACTCCGTCAAAACGAGGTTGATGATATCCTAAATCTCTGAGTATATTTTGAATCTTGGCGCCACGTTTTGGATCTCCTTTTCTAAAAATAGAAAAGACTTTTCCATTTCTTAAATCTCCTTTGTCTCCGTAAGGAAACCGAAACCATTTTGCAGGACGAGCGACGCCAGATTTTTGGTAAATTGCTTCGATGATTTGATCGGTTTTATAAATCTCTTCTTTGGCTTGCTCAATAGATATTTTGGAAAAAGCTGGATGGGTATAACTATGATTGGCAATAATAAATCCTTTGTGAATACTATCGATAACGGCGGCTGGATATTTTTCGATCAATTCTCCGATACAGAAAAAGACGGCTGGGATATCATACTTGGCGAGCAGGTCTACTTTTTGGGTAAACTGGGTTCCGGGAGAGTCGTCGATGGTTAGGTATACTTTTTTCAAGAGTTTTTATTGTTAAAGGAACGTTTTATGTAAACGCCCTTTGTATTTAGTGATTTTGTGTTGCGCTTGTGGCAAGGTATGATCGTGTTAGCGTGTGTTATTTGGTGTTTCATTTATTTAATTCAAAATAAGATGATATTTTATTTACCTTTCTACACAAATTAAGGCTCCATTCAATTTCCATTCCATCTATATTCTCACTTAAAAATGTAAATCTACAAGATGAGATGAATTTGAATTTTGATTTCTTTTTAGCATTAAAAGTACTTAGAATACTATCGATTTCGCTTACTAATTCGTTTTCATTAATTGGCTTGTCATTGTCTTGAAGTGTTTCATATTTATATTGATAAGGATAATTTAAAACAATATAAAATTCCTGTGACCTGACAATCTCACAATCTTCATTTATATCTAAATAAAATACAAGATAGGGCTTGAAATTTCTTTTACTATAAACGCATACTCCGTCATCCATTGTACTTATTTCCCAACCATTCTTTTTTAAATCTTTAACCGTTATTTCAAAGTTTGGATAATGAGGATCAATATTTACCTTTCGGTTTTTACATGAATAGAGAAATATTGTGATTATAGAAATAAAAAATATTTGTCTCAATTTTTTTATTTTTTCTTATCGAATATCTAATCTAAAGAACCATTCTTTTTTGAAGGTGCTTAGTGTTCAGCAATTTCTTTTATTCTAAAATACTTAGTTATTGAATTTTTGGGGCTTTCATGAATTCCAAAACCCAGTCTACTGATAAGTACATCGGAAACTAACGATGATGTAAGGTCGAAGTATACAATCTCTTTGATACCATCTACAGATCCTAATACTAATAGTTTTTCACCCTCTTCATCGATATATTTATAATCAGCATTTAGATACTTAAGTTCTTCTTCAATAGGTTGTCCAAATTCTGTAATATAACCATCATTTTTGAGCTTTAACCGAATAGTTCTGCCTTTTTCAATATACTTAAAGCCATGACTGCTTGTCGTATCAAAACTGAAATATGATAACATGAACTCTGGATTATTAAAATAACTATTTAAAGCATGAACTTCAGTATCATCTTTATTATTGATAAATTTTTCTACAAAATCCGAATTATGAATTTCAATTAAGGAGTCATGAAAAGTGATCATTATGTAATTATAGTATTCTAAAGTATGCTGTGAATAATCGTATTCTTCGTTTGCACCAAATAAATCAAAAGCAATCTTTTCATGGGTATATGATTTTACATTCGTCTTTATGAAAATACCCTGTGAATTACTTCCCATAGCATACTTTTTTGAATTACTATTTTATAATTTTTTTTCAATTATAAAGAACGCTGGCATTATCTATAATCATAAAAAACATCCACACTTACTCAAACAACCGCACCTCCACTTTCTCCACCGTCTCCCGATAAGCCTTCCAATCCTCCGA
>CALKJE010000509.1 GCA_937995675.1 uncultured Saprospiraceae bacterium | reverse complement strand
ATTCAAATCCTGATTCACATACTAAATAAATCAAATCCATGTCTACCATCAAATATCGAACTTGCTCCCTCTGCGAAGCCATGTGTGGACTCGCCATCGAAGTCAACGGAAAAGAAGTTTTATCTGTCAAAGGAGACGAGTCTGATCCTTTTTCGAAAGGATATATCTGTCCGAAAGCGGTTGGGATGAAAGATATTTATGATGATCCTGATCGACTCAAACGTCCAGTCAAAAAGGTCGATGGAGCGTGGGTAGAAATCTCGTGGGAGGAAGCTTTCGATGAGGTGGCGGAAAAACTCTTGAGCATGCAAGCGAAGTATGGACCGCAATCTATCGGGATTTATTCGGGTAATCCATCTGCTCATAATCTTGGTACCTTGCTTACTATTCCAGATTTTATCCGATCACTAAAAACAAAAAATAGATTTTCTGCTACTTCTATCGACCAACTGCCACATCACTTGGCTGCACAATATATGTATGGTCATCCGTTTATGATTCCAATTCCTGATATCGATAGAACAGATTTTTGGTTAATCATCGGAGGGAATCCTTTGGTCTCTAATGGCAGCCTGATGACGGCACCAAATTGTCGTGGGAAGATCAGAGATATCCAAGAGCGAGGAGGACAAGTCGTGGTGATCGATCCGAGATATACGGAAACGGCTCGTAAGTCAGACCAACATCATTTTGTCAAACCACAATCCGATGTTTGGCTTTTACTAGCCATGATTAATTATATTTTTAAAAATAAAAAAGTCAACCTTCGTCATCTTATTAATTTGGTTCCAGCAGAAGAATTACAAGCATTAGCAATCGCTATGCAGCCCTACTCGATTGAAGTTGCAGCCCGCAAAACCGGAATGACCGTTGAAAACATCACCTCCTTATTTGATGCATTTTTAGCGGCAGATAAAGCAGTCTGTTATGGACGAATGGGTGTGTCGGTCGTTGAATTTGGCAGCCTATCTCAGTGGGCCATTAACTTAATAAATTTATTATCAGGGAATGTCGATCGAGCGGGAGGACAGATGTTTACCACTCCCGCTTTTGAAATAATACAAAAACCATCAAAAGGTAAAACCAAATTCAATAGATGGCAATCTCGCGTTCGTAAGCTACCTGAATTTGGTGGAGAACTCCCCTGCTCTACCATCGCTGAAGAAATCATGACGCCCGGAGAAGGTCAGATAAAATGTATGATTACCAACGCGGGAAATCCAGTTTTGTCCACCTCCAATGGAAAGCAAGTCGGTACCGCTTTTGAACAATTAGAATTCATGGTTTCGATTGATATTTATATTAATGAAACTACGCAATATGCAGATATCATTCTTCCTCCTGCAACTGGATTGGAGGTGCCGCACTATGATACCGTTTTCAATCTCTTCGCCATACGCAATACGGCAAAGTTTTCTGAACCCGTAATTCCGAAAGAAGATGGCGCTAAATATGACTACGAAATATTTCAAGCCTTGACAAAAAGAATGATCGCAGATGAGCTTCCAACCGATGAAAAAGTCAAAGCCAAAATTCTTTATAAGTTAGGAATGAAACCAAAAGATATGTTGGCATTCGGGTTAAAAATGGGCGGTCAGATTACGATGGAAGATCTTGCCAACCACCCACATGGTATTGATCTCGGCCCTATGGTTCCCAACCTGATTGACCGCATCATGACCGAGGATGGACAAGTGAAAGTAATGGCAGAAATCTATCTAAAAGATTTAGAAAGATTGAATAAAACAATCGATCAAACTACCGATGGATTGGTCCTGATAGGACGTCGACATCTTCGGAGTAATAATTCGTGGATGCACAATAGTGTTCGGCTAGTAAAAGGTCGAGAACGATGTACTTTATTAATCCATCCTGATGATGCCAATGCTCATAATATTGTTGAAGGAGCGGAAGTAACCGTTCAATCCAAAGTTGGACAAGTGACGTTACCCGCAGAAATATCCGAAGAGATTATGGCTGGCGTGGTCAGTATTCCACATGGTTGGGGTCATAAAAGAAAAGGAGTAAAAATGGCCATTGCACAAGCCCATGCTGGCGTGAGTTGTAATGATCTGACGGATGAAAATTTGATTGATCAGTTGACGGGAAATGCGGCGGTTAATGGTGTTCCGGTTAGTATTGCAAATTCCAAAACTACAAAAACTGAATATTAAATTATCTAGAAAATTATTGTAAAAAAGCCACTATGATCGCCTTAAAAAATGACCAATTATTCAGAACAAAAAATTATATCAATGGAAAATGGCAGGCAGCGATCAGCGGAAAAATCATAGAAGTTAGGAATCCTTTTAACCAAGAATTAGTTGGAAAAGTACCAGACATGAGCATTGATGAGTGCATAGAAGCCATTGATGCAGCTCATACTGCTTTTGAAACATGGAGCAATTTTACGGCTGGAAAGCGAGCTAAAATTTTAAAAAAATGGTATCAACTACAATTAGAAAATGTAGATGATCTAGCTAAAATTCTAACGATCGAACAAGGCAAACCACTTGCCGAAGCAAAAGGGGAAATTCGCTATGGAGCCAGTTTTGTAGAATGGTTTGCTGAAGAAGCAAAGCGGGTATAC
>CALKJE010000508.1 GCA_937995675.1 uncultured Saprospiraceae bacterium | reverse complement strand
ACAATTATCTATTTTCAAAAAATAGGTATCCCATTTAGTTGGATCTTCCACATTGAAAAGTGCTAAGATACCACCAGTTTGGGCGAGGGCTTCCATTTGCAAAACACCAGGGAATACCGGATTCTCTGGAAAATGTCCCTGAAAAAAGCTTTCGTTGAAAGTTACATTTTTTATTCCAACTACATGTTGTTCTGAAAGCTCTATTATTTTATCAACCAAAACAAAAGGATGACGATGTGGAATATATTTTTGGATATCCTGCACCGTGTACAATGGCTCCACATCTGGGTCATATTTTGGCTTTCCTCTCAACTTGCGTTGTTCCTGCCATCTTTTTCTTAAAATTTTGGCAAACTCTACGTTTGCGGTATGTCCTGGCTTAGTCGCTACAATCTTCCCCTTAATTGGTCTACCAACCAAGGCTAAATCTCCCACAACATCCAATAATTTATGTCTAGCCGGTTCGTTTTCAAAGTGTAGGTCTAAGGTATTTAAAATTCCTTGTTTTTCTACCTTAATGCTCGGCTTGTTCAGTCGTTTAGCTAAGGCATCTAATTCTGATTGCTCCATCACTCTATCCACTATAACGATGGCATTGTCTAAATCGCCGCCTTTGATCAAATCTTGGTTGAGCAAATGCTCTAACTCGTGCAAGAAAACAAAAGTACGACAAGGAGCAATATCTTTTTTATAATCCTCAAAAGACTCCATAGAAGCGTACTGATGTCCAAGTACTTGAGAATTAAAGTCAATCATCGTGGTTACCTGATAGGTATCGGCTGGGAGTGCTAATAACTCCGTTCCAGTGATTTCATCTCGGTAAGCAATTGGCTCGGTTACCTCAAAAAACTCTCTCTTAGCATCTTGTTCCTCTACTCCTGCTTTGACGATTCCTTTTACAAAAGCTGCTGAGCTACCATCCATAATAGGTGACTCAGGTCCGTCAATTTCTATCAATACATTATCTAACTCCATTCCACGTAAGGCAGAAAGTACGTGTTCTACCGTGCCGATCTGCACTTTATCGGTCCCTAAAGTAGTTCCTCTATTAGTAGAAATTACCTTACTGACATCTGCGCTGATCACTGGAGCTTCGTCCAGATCCACGCGTTGAAATTTATATCCGTGGTTCACCGGAGCAGGTTTGAACGTCATTTTGACGGCCTTTCCTGTGTGTAATCCTACTCCATTCACTGTAAATTCTTCCCGTAATGTATGCTGCTTCATAAAGTGTTGAATCTGTCTAAAGTCAAAAATCTCCCAAAGATAAGGGTTTTGACTAGGCTTTGGGCAAAAACAGGCGCCTAATTTATAATTAGGTAGGCTCTGTCTAGAAGTTGTAGTGAAAGAATAAGCTTATGATTTATTTTTATTAAAGCCTTGAGCTTTAAGTTGGGCGATTTCTCGCTCTAATGCCCGTATTTGGCGATTAATTGTGGGTAATTGCTTAAAAACGGCATAAGCCTTTAAATAATCCCCATATGGTAAGGCCGGAGAGCCATAAACCGCTTTTCCTGGTTCTTTAATCGAAGCTGCTACTCCGCTTTGTGCTTGTACCTTACTACCATCTGCAACTTTTATATGTCCGACAAACCCTGCTTGACCTCCAATGAGACAATTTTTACCAATTTTAGTGCTTCCAGCGATCCCTGCTTGCGCCGCAATTGCTGTATTTTCTCCGATCTCTACATTATGCGCTACCTGAATGAGATTATCCAGTTTTACGCCTGCTTTAAGGACTGTACTTCCCATTGTAGCACGATCGATGACCGTATTCGCACCGATTTCTACATTAGCTTCCACAATAACATTCCCAATTTGAGGTATTTTCTTAAATTTTCCGTCGGAATCTGGTAAAAATCCGAAGCCATCAGACCCAATAATTACATTGGCATGTAAAATACAGTTATCTCCAATTTCACAACCATGATAAATCTTCACACCAGGATATAGAATGACATTTTTTCCAACCTTCACATTTTTTCCAATATAAACCTGCGGATAAATAATCGTATCTGCTCCGATCGAAACACCAGATTCAATCACAGCATATATTCCAACTGAGGTATTATCTCCTAGTTGTACATCCTCGTGGATTGCGGTTTCAGTAGCAACACCTTTCTTTGGTTGGTGTTCTTGATTGAATTTTTCGAGTAAAAAGGCAACAGCGGCGTAAACATTTTCCACTCTGATTAAAGTGGCAGTGATAGGATGACTGGGTTTAAAGGTCTTAGAAACCAACAAAATTGAAGCTTTAGTTTGATATGCGTAGGATTCGTACTTAGGATTGGCTAAAAAGCTGATCGTTCCGGGCGTTCCTTCTTCTATCTTACTAGGGCCATTAACGGTAACATCGGGGTTTCCCTCTACGGTTCCATTAAGTAGTTGGCTCAGTTCTCTTGCTGAAATCTGCATTGTGTCTAGGCGTAATTTTAAGAATGCTTTCTTTCGTAAAAAAGTTAAGCAGTCCTCTTGTTTTGCAGCAAAATCGGCTAGTTTTTATCTCTAGCACTTAGAAAAAGCTGCTCAAATGTGGTTCTTCGTTTTGTTAGGCATCACGCCTAACGGTAATTATAACGTAAAAATTGTTCCTCAGCGTATTTTAAGAGACCTTAAAGTTTATCATCCCTCCTAATTGACTATCTTTGCGGCCAATATCAGCGTGATTTTTTATAATAAACAATCTTACATTGGAGGCAAAAGTACAAAATATCCGGATTGGAACCAGAGGCAGTAAATTGGCGCTTTGGCAAGCAAATTTTACCAAAGCAGCTCTTGCAAAAATTGGCGTAGCATCAGAGTTGATCATCATCAAAACTCAAGGAGATAAGATCCAACATCTTGGTTTTGATAAATTAGAAGGAAAAGGTTTTTTCACCAAAGAAATTGAGGATGCTTTGCTTCGTGGTGATATTGATATGGCGGTACATTCCATGAAGGACTTACCGACCCAAGCTCCGGAAGGATTGGCTATCACCGCTGTTTCTTACCGAGCAGATCCATCTGACTGGTTAGTCATCAACAAAGAAAACGCAGATTCAAACCAGATTTTCAACTTAAAAGAAAATCCAATCGTCGGGACTTCTTCAGCTCGTCGAAAAGCACAGTTCAAACATTTTCGTCCTGATGTTACTTTAAAAGACATTCGTGGAAATGTTCCGACTAGGCTTCAGAAATTAAAGGATGGAGATTTTGACGCCATCCTGCTCGCAGCCGCAGGACTTTCTAGACTAGAAATGGATTTGAATGATTTTGTTATTTATAAAATGAATCCAAAAGAGTTTGTTCCTGCTCCTGCCCAAGGCGTACTCGCTTGGCAAACCAATCGAGCAGATCGCCCTACTCGACAGTTATTAAAGCTATTGCATCACCCGGAAGTTTCCGCTACCACCAATATAGAACGAAAGGTACTTCAACTAGCAGAAGGTGGTTGCCATATGCCACTTGGCGTTTATTGCACGCAAGATGTCAATGCCCATTTTCATGTTTGGGCTGCCAAAGCAGAAACATGGGATGGTCCGGTAAAACAAATCAGAATGTCGAGCAGTACTTCAGCAGGATTAGCGGAGAAGGTGCATCAAGCTTTGAATGGATAGTTGTTTCTGCTTTATCCTTTTTTATGCAATGATGTAAAAAAAAGAAGCGAAATAATACAGTTTAGAATTTAACCCTGGCCTAAAAAATATATTATGACTGACTCCTTACGTTTCCCAATCGGAAAATTTATTTTTGGTGGTCCAGCTAATCCAAAACATATTCCTAGCTGGATTGAAGATATTCAACATCTGCCTCAGCAAATCAATGAGGTTACAAAAGGTTGGTCTCCAGAAACATTCCATAAAATATATCGTCCTGATGGTTGGACAGGTGCACAAGTAATTCATCATTTGGCGGATAGTCATGCCAATGCGTATATTCGATTTAAACTTGCACTGACGGAGAAAGTTCCAACAGTAAAACCTTACGACGAAACGGCTTGGGCAGAATTACCTGACGGTAGTGATC
>CALKJE010000507.1 GCA_937995675.1 uncultured Saprospiraceae bacterium | reverse complement strand
AATATTCTGATCCATCTTTAATTTACAATTGGAGTGATGGCGGTTTTGGATATATCCGTGATGACTTAGCAGCTGGAACTTACACCATCACCGTGACGAACTCAGATGAATCTTGTACAGAATTAAGTTTCTTGACCATCGTTGATGCTGGAGCCATTGATGCTTCGGCCATTGTTTCCAACGTTTGTGATACCCTTGGATCTATTTATATGTCCGTTAATGGTGGCTCTTGGCCATATGCTTATGACTGGGCAGATTTACCAGGATCTAACGATCCAGAAGACAGAGAATCGATTGATGTTGGAAATTATACCGTAACAATCACAGATGCTACAGGTTGTCAGTTGACGCTCAATTTCGAAATCGTCGATGATTGTCCGACTACCGGTGATCTAATTTTTACATTCTTTCCTGCTGATATGGATATTGAATGTGGAGAGATGGCACCGGTTGAATCACCAATTGCGGAGTCAGATTGTCCAGGAGATATTATTTATGATTTCACAGAAACACAAGCACCTAATTGTGGTAACACAAATATTCTTACCAGAACGTGGGTGGCAACAGATAACTGCGGCAACACTGCCTCGGCTGTACAAACTATTTTTGAGCAAGATTTTGAAGCACCAGAACTTATCACAGTGGGAGACTTTGTAGTCGATTTATTAAATGGAGATAGTTTACCTGATCCGCTTGGATTTGCCACTGCTGAAGATGATTGTGGTTTGATCGCAGATCTTAGTTATACCAAAGAAGAAAGTATTACCGATGATGGTTACCAAGTAGCTTATACTTGGACGGCGATTGATGAATGTGGAAACTTAAGTACAGCACTTCATACCGTAGACGTAACCGGTGGAATGATCTGGCCAGGAGATACCGATTCTAATAAAGTAGTCAACAATTTTGATGTCTTTAATATCGGTTTTGCGTACGGAGCAACAGGCCCAACTCGAATGAGTCCAACGCTAGACTTCTTACCACAATACGCTGCGCCTTGGAGCGAAAACGGAATAGATGAGGTGAACTTCCGTCACGCAGATACGGATGGTAACGGAATTGTAGATGAGCAAGATATCCTTGCGGTCAATTTAAATTATGATCTAGTACATAATCTGCAACCAGAAGGAGACACCCGTGAAACTTTTGAGGTGGACTTTGTTTACGAAACCGTAACTGCGGATAATTGGGTACACGTTGCCGTGATCTTAGGAAGTGAAGCTGAACCAATTGATGATTTCTATGGCGCTGGGTTTATCATTGAATATGATCAAAATATGGTGGTACCAAATACTGCGCATATAGATTTTAGCGATAGCTGGACTGGAACCTTCTTTAATGATTTTGTTGCTTTACAAAAGGACTTCCACGATGAAGGTAGATTAGACATAGGTTTAGTAAGAACCAATCAGCTAGGAGTGGATGGTTTTGGAAAAATCGGATCTTTCCGATTCCAATTACCAGAAGGCGTTGAGTTTACACCATTCATGCTAACCGCTCGACAAGGAGAAGGCGTTCGTGCCGATAAGTCGCCTTACGAACTGGAAACAACAGAAGTGGTAGTGACCGACGTCAAAGAAATTTTACCACCATCTGCCATTGAAATATATCCAAATCCAGTTCAAACAGAACTATTATTGGATATCCCAACGGAGCTAGAAGTTACCAATATTCAGTTGTTTGGTACCAACGGACAAATGGTAAAACAATACACCGATCTTACTAATAGAAGACTAGAAGTAAGTGCTTTCCCAGCAGGTCTATATTACCTACGGATTTTAACCACCGAAGGAACTTGGACCGATAAGGTGAGTATTGTAAAATAAGTTTAAGGTTGATTTGTTGAACTGTTGATTTGTTGAATCGATTCTAGCAACCGCGATTTTTTCTAAACAATTCAACGATTAAACAAATCAACATTATTTTTTTCATAAGAAAAAAGTAATAAAAGCCCAAATACTTGTAATGAGTATTTGGGCTTTCTTATTTTACGATAGCTTAAAAAGGCTTTTCGTTGAATCCCTATTTTTTGAAATAGTGGGAGATGAAATGATAGGGGTTAAAGTAAAACGTTTACTAAGCTTTTCGAGCACTATGAAATGGTAAAGCGCCTAAGCAAGAGTTCTTAAAGCGAATGACAACGCACAATGTAACAATTAAAATAATCTGTAACTTATTTTTGCGTTCAGTATTCCGGCTAGATTAAACAAAGAGCTTACTCTAAAAACTAGAAAAACAGAAATTCTGAATTTTATAAAAAAAATAAATATATAATTTATTCGCGATAAAGGATATACACGTTAAAGAATCTCTGCGTCTTTGCGTTCTTTGCGAGAAATACACTTTTTAGAGCAGACTCAACAAATAAACGATTAAACAATTTAACATTTCAACAAATTCCTTACTTTAGCAATAAAATATCCAATAAAATCCTCCACCATGAAAAATCTCCTCTTCCTCCTATCCATCACCTTCCTTTTCTCCCAATGTAAGCATGACCAAGTCACCACTCCTCCGACCACCAACCTAGGTGCCGTAGAAATGAAAGTAACCGGTTCCGAAGAAGCAGCCGTTTATTTTCAAGAAGGACTCTTACTATTACACAGTTTTGAATTCGACGATGCCGCAGAAAAATTTGTCAAAGCACAAGAAATTGACTCAAACTTTGTGATGGCTTATTGGGGCGAAGCCATGTCCTATAATCATCCATTGTGGAAAGAACGATATACCGAAGAGGGGAGCGCAGCATTAAATAAGTTAGCACCCACCAAAGAAGCCCGTTTAGCCTTAGCGCAAACACCACTCGAACGAGACTTATTGGAAGCCGTAGAGATTCTATACACCGAAGGCGATAAAAAAGAATTGGACCTTGCCTATAAAAATCAAATGGAAAAGCTCCATCAAAAATATCCGGAGCATCACGAAGTTGCCGCTTTTTACGCTTTATCTTTATTAGGTTCTTCCAAAAGCCGAACCGCCGATAACCATTATGAAAAAGGCGCCAAAATCGTTCAAGGCATCATCAAAGAAAATCCACAACATCCAGGCGCACTACATTACTTGATTCATTCCTACGATGATCCAGACCATGCGAGTTTAGCATTAGAAGCGGCGAATAGTTATGCTAA
>CALKJE010000506.1 GCA_937995675.1 uncultured Saprospiraceae bacterium | reverse complement strand
AATGAGGTAAGAAAGGAGCATACCACATAAAGAAAGGTTTTTCTTTTTCTAATGCCATATCGATATAATTATAAAGCGTATCCATTCCCTGACGACCGATCTCCAACCCATAGTCGCCATGTCTTCCACCTCTTTTCGGGTCACCGTGCGTCATTCCGTAATCAAAACCACCATTAGAATAGTTACCCAGCCACCATTTACCAGTTTGAAAAGAGAGATATCCTTTTTCCTTGAGCAGGTCTGGCAAGGTATTTAAATTTTTAAAATTCTCAATGACTGGAATATAATTTTTGGAGGTAATCGCTCTCCTTCCTGCTCTGTCTTTTGGAATAACATCGGTCGGGAGCACTCGGTCATTTCCCAGCACCTGGTGATCCCGAGGATAAAGGCCCGATATAATAGAGGCAAGCGAAGGAGCACAAAGTGAGGTAGGAACGTAAGCTTGGGCAAACGTCAGACTTTCTTTGGATAGTTTGTCCAGGTTGGGTGTTTCGATCTGTTGGTGTCCCATAAAGCCATAATCCGTCCAAGACTGATCATCAGATATTATGAACACAATATTTGGTGGTTTTTCTTTTGAGTTCTGCTTCTTACCCTGGTTGGTTTCATGACAAGAAGTGAACGTACAAAAAATCAATAAAGTAAATAAGAACGTTTCAATCTTTTTCATTTTAATTTAATTATTAAGATTATTAAAGCCCGGAACAATTCGGATATGTAAATCAACCTTATCTTCAGGCCATTGAAGAATTACTAATTGCTGCCTGTTGCTATCCCAGATAAAATCACTTGGGTTACTAGAATGGTCTGATTTAAAAACTTCAAAACCACCGCCTTTTAGGGGGTTGTGCCCCAAAACAAAAGTATCATTGATAACGATAGAGAAGCCATCAGGGTAATGCCTGTTGGCTCCAATGAAAATACGAGAGGCTCCTTTGCTGTTGTCCGATTTTATAAATACCGCCAAACTTCGAGTCGCAAAATCATATTTGAAAGATTGGATATCACCGGCTATCGTTTGTGGATAGGGACGCGCAATTATATCGGTAATATATTTTCGCTCAACAGTACCAACAGCATGGTTGTCCGAAAAAATAGCCCAGGTCGATGGACCGCCAGGCATAAAATTTTGTTTCCTAGGATTTCCGGAAAACCAGGCTTTTATGGAATTTACCCCTAGACTATCAAACAATTCTGCGGTCCGGATATAAAAATCCATATAATTCAATTGCCCTAATTTCCCAACCATCGTCGAGTCGGTAATATCAAAAGTAGGAAAACCCCATTCTCCGATAAAAACAGGCGCATTGAGCATTTTAGATTCTTTTTCGAAACGCAACATGGTGGGTTTAACCAACGCCTTATTTTCTTGATAAATGTGGGGAGCAAACAGAATATTTTTTCGATTGATCGGAGTGGTAATTTCAGCATATTGATTGCCGTTTATCTTCTCTCCTTTATTCATAAAAATAGACTGTACCAAACAATACTTATCGGGATTTATTTTTTGAGACTGGTCAATCAATTTCTGGTATAAAGGAATCAGATATTTATCCGTTAAGTCATCGTAAGAAATATCCATGGTAAGCTTTCTAGGCTCGTTTACAATATCATATCCTTTTACTGCTTTCTCATTTTTATACCTGTTCCAAACTACTTTCCAGGCATCCATATAAGTTTTGTGCATATTATTTTTATCAACCCAAAATTCTTCCCAAAGAAAACTATCTACTCCATAAATCGTCATTTTAAAAACCGTTTGTATGCCAGCATGTTTTCCTAGCTGAACCAATGAATCTAGTTTGAGTAAATAATCAGGGTCTAATGCTGCCCCAGGAAAATCACTTAACTTTCCTAATTCAAGCCGAACAACCTGATAGTTGGCGCCCAGGCGAGACATTCTGGTATAATCCTCCTTTGTAAAATAACTGTTATTCGTTACAACCACAAAACCTCGACCAATGACATGACAACCATTTGCATCTCGAAGTGCATGAGTAGTTTGTGCTAACGAAGAGGTGGTTATTAAAAAAAAAACGATTAAGACGAATAGATTTTTCATTTTCTGATTATTTACTTCGAGGACAGCGATTGAATCTTCAACAAAGGGTGTTTTTTTTGCCATTGGCATTTAACTATTAGCTTCACTTAATCACACCTGTCTAAATCACTTTTCTGGATTTCGCACAACATAATCTAATAACAATTCTTTTACATCCTCAACCTTACCTTCCTCCAAGCCACCATTAGTAGCTCCTGTAATCCAATAAAGCACCATTCCTGCATCAGAACAATCCCATTTACCTTTTTGGAATTTAACGACATTATCTACTTCTGCCACTTTTCCTTGCAGCCAAACTTGTTGAATGCGAGGATCTGGATGTTTCATTGCCCAATCCCATTTTTCGATATCTACTTTTAGATGCGTATTTTGGTCAGGGATTCTTATCTCTTCGATTCCAAAGTCCAAAATTTGTTGCCAGGTATATAAATCCCCCGCATTATCATTTGCCGGGTGATGCGTCACTACTTTTACATATCGGTGCTTTTCTTTGGGCGTAGCAGCCAAGGCCATTCCAATGACATCTGGCTCTCCAGCTTCCACAATCCATAGTGGATCTTCTGCCGTTGTGGCGTTTATTGCTTTGCACAAGTCTTGGATAGTTTCATCTAATTGCCACTTAGCATCAAAAAAAATGAGGTTATCAAAACCACCCCAACGCCTGGC
>CALKJE010000505.1 GCA_937995675.1 uncultured Saprospiraceae bacterium | reverse complement strand
CCACTAGACCAGGCTTGGTTCTGTGCTTTTTAGCCAAAGGAGACATCTCGATTGGATAATCAGTAATGAACGTTGGTTGAATTAATTCTCCCTCACATTTTTCACCAAATATCTCATCAATTAACTTTCCTTTACCCATCGTTTCATCTACCGGTACATGCAATTTTTTCGCGGTATCAAAAATTTCTTTTTCACTCATCTCAGAAATATCGATTCCTGTGAAGTGCTCAATCGCTCCGTACATCGTGTATCGCTTCCAAGGACGTTTAAAATCAATCACGTTCTCTCCAACTTGGATCTTTGTCGTTCCATTCACATCCATTGCTACCTTCTCTACCATTTCTTCTACCAAGTTCATCATCCATTCGTAATCTTTGTATGCAACATATAGCTCGATCTGCGTAAACTCAGGATTATGAAAACGGCTCATTCCTTCATTTCTAAAATCTTTAGAAAATTCATATACACCATCAAAGCCACCGACGATCAATCTCTTCAAATATAACTCATTAGCAATCCGCAAATATAGCGTCATGTCTAAGGTATTGTGGTGCGTCTTAAATGGACGTGCAGCAGCACCACCATATAGGGGTTGAAGGATCGGTGTTTCTACTTCTAAGTATTCTTTTTCATTTAAAAAATTACGAATAGAATTGTACATTTTAGTTCGCTTCACAAATGCTTCTTTCACCTGTGGATTCACCGCTAAATCTACATATCGCTGTCGATATCTTAATTCTGGATCTGTAAAGGCGTCGTATATATTTCCTTCTTTGTCTCGCTTTACGATGGGTAAATTTCGCAACGCTTTACTTAAAAAGTGTAATGCTTTTACTTTAATGGTTACCTCTCCAGTTTGCGTAACAAAAAGTTCTCCCACGATTCCGATATAATCACCGATGTGTAATAGTTTAACCACTTTATCTGTCAACTCTTTTTCTTCATCAGTGGCTCCCATTTTTCCTTTCTGCATGTACAACTGAATGACACCGTCTGCATCCTGCAGCTTAGCAAAAGGACCACGTTGTCCCATAAATCGTCCAGCGATTCTAAGTTCAGGAAGTTTGTCAGGACCGTATGCACCAAGATTAGCAGATCTTAGTCCACTGATATAAGCTTCCAGATCCATCGGTTCTCGATTGGTCGAAGCATCAAAAGTTACTGGATCGCTTATTTCCAAAGCAGTAAACGCTTCCTCTTCCTTGATAGAACTCGTTCGGAATTTTTTTGCTTTGAATAATTCCATTAACTTTTTGGCACCAACCTCACCAATTTTGGCTAGACTAGCTAAGTCTTTGATCAATAGCTCATCAAAGTTGGCTGTTTTAAAATCATTGGTAGAAAAATTCACCGCAAAACCGGCGGCTGGATAAGGTTCTACTCCGAGGTCTCGGAGTGCTTGCATAGCCTCTCGACGGACTATTTCTTGTTCACTACGTTGCATATATAGTACGTTTTTTTAATAAAAGAACAAAAATAGGCTTTTTAACCAGAAGATAGGCAGGTTTAGGCCTTACAATTACGGGATAATTTCCGTAAATTTGAGACTCAGGAAGGAGTTAAAAGATTTACTAACCAAGTGAATTAATAAAACGATAACATACACACTGCCCTTCTTCCTTCCAGACACGTTAATTTTGTGAATTAATCCCTCAGTTTCTTGTATGAATCGCAAGACAGCTATGCTATCTTACTAGCTACTTTAACCTTACAAGTGGGAATCACCTACTTAACCAAAATTTACACTAAAATGAAACGAGCTTATTCGTTATTATTTAGCCAATTTATTCGTGCCCAGAAATTGTTAGTGCTTTGTCTCTTCATCATTCTAGCAATACCATCAACCTCCTCTAGTCAACTTATGATCAATGAATTTTCTCCTGGTGGAAATGAATTTATTGAAATGGTGGTCGTCGGCGCTCCTTGTGAACTTGTCAATATTCAAGGGATTATCATTGATGATAATAATGGAGACTTTGTAAATTGTCCTACTCCACAAGCCTTGTCCGGTGTCGGTATTGCAACTGGATTTATTCGATTTACTTTCGATCCTTTATGGGCAGCTGTACCAGCAGGAACCATAATTACGCTTGGAGGTCCTGGCGCATTAGATGACGATGTTTGTGATTATACAATTAATATTCCCGCGACGAGTACTCCAGGATATTTTGAACAAGCAACTGCTGGAGGTGGAATGACACTTACACCTGTTGGTTCAAATACTCCAGCAGATCCATGTTTTAGTCGAGATTGTGTTTTAAATAATGGAGATCCAACCTATAGTGTTGGTAATCCTTACGGATTTATTGCTGGCGATGCTTTTGGTGGTGCCATTCGATTAAGAAACCAAGGAGATGCTTGTCAGCTTCGTACACCTACTGGTGCCTACTTGCATGGATTAGGATATGGTCTAGCAGATAATAATGGTTGTCCTTTTGTGGTACAAATCACTGGAGGACCGGATGGTCTTCTTTTACCATCCGCTACACAGTTTAGTTTTTTCAATGCAATTGATGATGACTTTCGAAATGTAGCTAACTGGACTTCTTTACCTGCTACTCCTGGTCAAGCAAATAACTGTAGTAATGCAGAATGGATTGCCAGTATGCGTGCACCACAAGAAGATCAGATTCAAGGTGGTGGTGGAACTTGTAATACGATGGAACCTACCACGCTGTTACTTTGTGGTCCTGAAACCCTAACACTCACTGGTTGTCTTTCTGATAATTTTAGCTGGGCTTCCGACGATCCTTCTATTGCTAGTTTTTCTGGTCCTACGAATGGTTCTTCAGTTACCGTTATTCCAACACCTGGAGGACCTGGAGGCATGACCAATATTGTGGTGACGATTACTTTAGACAACTCTAATTTAGGTGGAAATTGTCCAGATCCTAGTACGATAACTTCCACAGCAACTTATACTTATCCGGTTAATATTGCTTCTTTTACACCTGATGCAACGTCCGTAGATATTTGTCAAAACGAAACATGTTATAACCCTTACAATGATAACAATACTATTTATGCTGGCGGAGGAGTTACGTTTTCTTGGTATGATGGTGATCCTGATGCTGGTGGAACGTT
>CALKJE010000504.1 GCA_937995675.1 uncultured Saprospiraceae bacterium | reverse complement strand
TGGTCGAACCACCGCACAAATGTCCCTCGCTTTCGGAGTAGACGATATTGATGGTACCATAGACGACACCACCAAAATATATACAATGGCCGGCTCCGAAGAACAAAACCCAGCACTCAGCACCGAACAATTAGTCAAATTAATCCGAAACGTCGGTCGTCATCCCATTGAAAGAGATACACTATATAATGTAGTAACTGATTTTAAAGACCACGTCTTCGAAGACGATGATAAATTTAAAGGCTATATCTCTCTACCAGTAGTAAAAAAATAAAATAATTACATTAAAGTATCTTCCGAAACAAGTCCTGCACCTTTGTGTACTTTGCGGGAAAAAATACCAAAGAAGAAATACACGATAAAAGGAATACACGATAGAAGGTATTCCGAAACAAGTTCGGAACAGGTGCTGCGCCTCTGCGCGACCCACACGATAAAAGGATAACACGATAAAAGATATACACGAAAGAAGGTCTCTGCGCCTTTGCGTACTCAGCGAGAAAAAAATGGCAAAGAAAAGACAACCAAGTAAAAAATGAACAAAACCATCTACTTCATACGACACGGAGAAACCGATCTCAATCGAGCACATATTGTTCAAGGTAGCGGTGTGGACTCATCGCTCAATGAATTAGGACATCAACAAGCTCAACAATTCTATAATTTTTACAAAAAAGAAAATTTCGATCTAGTGATCTGTTCTGCTTTACAACGCAGTTATCAAACCATTTTACCGTTTGTAGAAGATGGCATTCCATTACAACGTTTTGCAGAAATCAACGAAATGAACTGGGGCGTTCACGAAGGAAAATCCAGCACCCCAGAAATGAAAGCGGCTTATGTAGAAATGATCAGTCAGTGGAATCAAGATAATATCGATGCTAGATTAGAAGAAGGGGAGAGTGTACGTGAGATGGCCGACCGACTTCAGTCTTTTTTGAATCTGCTAAAAGAAATGCCTGAAAAAAAAGTCCTAGTATGTAGTCATGGTCGTGCCTTACGTTGTTTAATGACTTTATTAAAAGGGCAACACCTTCGAGAAATGGAAGGGTATAAACACAGTAATACTGGATTGTTTTTAGTGCATTTAAAAGAAGGCGAATTTAAAGTGGTCTTTGAAAACGATACAAAACACCTAGATGGAAAAGCAGAAGCCTAAGTATACTGCAGCGGCAGTTAGTTATCTAAATACGAAGCCTTTTTTGTACGGTATTTTTAATACCCAACTAGAAGAGGAGGTAGAAATACAACTAGAGATCCCATCAGTCTGCGCTGCAAAATTAAAAGATGGAACCGTCGACTTCGGATTAGTACCTGTTGCGATCATTCCTGAGTTAGATACTCCTCATATTATTTCGGACTATTGTATCGGAACAGAAGGAGCCGTTAAAACCGTAGCAATTGTCAGTGACGTACCTCTCTCTGAAATCACAGACTTATACCTTGATTTTCATTCTAGAACCTCCGTACAATTAGCACAAATATTACTTCGAGAATTCTGGCAACATCAACCCAAAATTCATCCTACTAAAGAAGGCTTTATCAACCAAATTGGTGGGACTCAAGCTGCCGTAGTAATCGGTGATCGTTGTATCGGTTTAGACAAAAAACACAAATTCTATTATGATTTAGGATCTGCTTGGTTAGAATTTACTGGATTGCCTTTTGTTTTTGCTACTTGGGTGAGCAATAAACCCTTACCAACGGAGTTCATTGATCGATTCAATCAAGCTATGCAAGTCGGACTAGACCATATTCCTCAATTAATTCAGCTTTTGCCTACCCCGAGTACGGACTTCGACCTTTCAGCGTATTTCAATCAACATATCAGTTATCCCTTTGATAAACCAAAGAAAAAAGCCCTCGCTCGATTCCTAAAATATTTGGATACGGACAAAATGCCAATGATCCAAGAAGGCCCTCAAACCCGTATTTTGGTCTAAAAAATTGAATTTTAACAAAGTTTTAATGTTAAATTTTTTACATAAAGTATTGATTTTAAATAGGTTAGTTAATTAAATTTTTAATATTTAAAATTAATTTAAAATATTTATTGCATAATTCAGTTGCAAACCCTAATTTTACATCATCAAATGGAAATACCCACCACATTTATCATTTTTCTTATTTGATTTATTTGTAATTAATCCTTGAACAAAGCCTGAAAAATGGCAATACTTTTTTGTTAGATCCTAGTCTATCTTAGATGAATGTCTAACCTACAACAAATTATAATCTCATGAGACCTTTTCATTAATTTGGAAAGGTTTTTTTTATTTTTGGGCAATGACAAATCTTACCTCCGAAGAAATTAAACGATACGCCCGACATCTGGCCATTCCGAATTTTGGTATTCCTGCTCAGGAAAAACTTAAAGCCGCACGCGTCCTCGTCGTCGGTGCAGGCGGCCTTGGAAGTCCCTTACTCATGTATTTAGCTGCCGCTGGTGTTGGTACCATTGGTATCGTCGATGATGACCAGGTCGACCTCACAAATTTACAACGCCAAATTCTTTACGGTACTCAAGACATCGGTCAATCTAAAGTTAAACTCGCCCGACAAAAAGTCAAAGAAATTAATCCACTTATCCAAGTTAATATTTATCCTGAACGTCTCACCCGACAGAACGCAGAAAAGATTATTCGAGACTATGATGTCGTAGCCGATGGCACAGATAATTTTTCAACTAGATATTTGGTAAACGATGCTTGTGTATTGTTTGATAAGATAAATGTCTATGCTTCTATTTTTCGTTTCGAAGGACAAGTTTCAGTTTTTAATTATTTAAATAAAGATAATAAACGAGGTCCAAATTACCGAGATCTTTTTCCAGAACCACCTCCACCGGATTTAGTACCAGATTGTGCGACGGGAGGCGTACTCGGCGTACTTCCAGGAATAATCGGAAGTATGCAAGCCAGCGAAGTGATCAAAGTTATAACTGGAGTAGGAGAGCCGCTAGCAGGTAGATTATTTCTATTCGATGCTGCCGATTTTTCTACTCGTATTCTAAAAATAAAAAAACAACCTTCTATTGCTATCACACAATTAATCGATTACGATATATTTTGTGGAATAAAAGAAGAGCACCCATCTGAATACCAAGAATTAAATCCCGTAGATTTTCGAAAACTTCAAAACGATCCTTCTCCGTTCCACCTCATCGACGTTCGAGAACCAGCAGAATATGCCATTGATAAAATTCCTGAAAGTCACCTCATCCCGCTTTCTTCCATCACCAAACGCTTATCCGAAATTCCAGAGACTGGAAATATCATCATCTATTGCCAAAGCGGCCAACGCAGCAAAAGAGCCATTCAGAAAATTTTGAAACATAAAAAGATCTCCCAACTATTTAATTTGACCGGAGGTTTATCTGCTTACCGGAAAGATTATCCTGCCGAGTAGCGAGGTCTAAGAACTGCAATTATTCTGTCTAACTTTTATATGTAATCTTATTTAAATGTGTATTTGTTTGATTATAAATAGAATGATCTATATTCTGGTTTGAACTTCGAAATAATTCTTTAATTAGATTTCCTACACATAACAATTCCTCCACCTACCTTTTCTACCCTAAATTTGGTACGATTTTAGCCTATAAACCCACAGTGGGAT
>CALKJE010000503.1 GCA_937995675.1 uncultured Saprospiraceae bacterium | reverse complement strand
CTGCACCAAGAACAGAAGATTGTATTGGATGTAAGCGTTGTGAAACAGCATGTCCTACAGATTTTTTGAGTATAAAAAGCAAGATCTTAAAAGAGTGTTGGATCTTGCGATTGCTAGAATGAGAGGAAAGGAAGAAACTATCGACATAGATAAGCACCAAGAAAATGAAGATACTCAAATTTTATCAGATCGAATCTTCATTAAACAGAGTGAACGAATGGTTAAGGTTTATTTAAAAGACATTCTTTTTGTGGAAGCGGAGAGAAGTTACTGCCGAATCATTACGGCAAAGAATAAATATCTTCTGTCTGTGCCTCTAAAAAAAATTGCCAAAAAATTATGTGAAGATCAGTTCATCCGTGTCCATCGATCTTTTATTATTAATTTAGATGAGGTAGACGAGGTACTGAATAGCCATACGATTATATCGAAGCATTTGATTCCATTAGGTAAGTCCTATCGCAATGATTTTTTAAAACGTTTTCAATCGCTTTAATTTGATTTTTCAACAAGACATACGGAGATCTTTAGAAAAATTTGGTTTTTTTTTTCTTTTTAGCTTGTTCTTTTCATTTCCACTTATTGGCCAAAAAATAATTACGCTTGACTCGTTCAATATAAGTCAAGGTTTGGATAGATCAGTTGCTATCAAAGCTGAAAATGCCGTAGTGCCGCTCAGTGATTACCTTAGCGTGTTAATAGACAGTTTAGGGGATAAGTCTTTAAATGAAGTACGGGCATTAGAAAATCAATTCGTTCTTAATCATAACTTAGAAAACTATGATATTCAGTTTCCATATTGGGTGAAGGTCGACCTTGAAGGGGCAAAAGATTTTAACCAAGATTGTTTGTTGATGTTTTCTTCTGATGTAAATGGCCATCGTAGTTGGGGAAATATTGAAGTGTATTTAATCCATGAAAATAATCAGATAGATTCTCTAACTACAGGAAACGAGGTAGCGAATCATCTTAAGCCTGTTCCTTCTGAGTTAAACTTGGCAAAACTTTCTATTCATAAAAGTGAAAAGGCAACGTTGTACTTCCGTTTATCAGGAGGGAGCCAGCCATCCTACCTAGCGCCAGATAAAGTCAATCTTTTTTTAGTTGAAGAATCAAAAATGCCAGGTGCGTTCAGTGGCTATCCTTTCAAAGGTTATTTTATCGAACATGATCGAAAAAATACCTTTAATTTTTTATACGATTTCAAAATATTTAAGGATGATCATAAGTCTACTACCGTCAATTTTATTAATGCGGAATGGGATGCTTTAGAGAAATTTGATCCACTCTCCTTTCAACAAGAAAAAGATCAAATATACTGGATAAAGACTCGGTTAATAGGTAATGAATACTTGGTCGGACAACAATTATTTCAGGTTTCTTCCAGAAGTTTACACCAATATACCTTCGCTCATATTGATGCTTATGTAAGACGAAATCATGGAGAATTTCAACACTTAAAAACTGGAGAAAATATCTCTATGACAAAAAGAGATTATACTTTCTGGGCTAGTTTGATTCCTATATATTTCAATCCAAAGGATACGATTGATTTAATTATTAGGTTAGAAGGTACGCATGACCAATCAAAAATGGGACATATCCTTCTCAAGCATATAGACCAACGCACCCTTTTTCCAGATCAAATTAAGCAAGCCACAAAAAGTGGAATTTTCTTTGGTGTTTTTTGTTTTCAAGCACTGTTTTTTTTGCTGCTTTATTTTATAGAACGAGACAAAACAAACCTCTATCTTATCCTGATGGTAATCGGTTGTATTTTAGCTTTAACGATAGGCGACCCAGATCGTCATTTTGCTATTTTTCCAACTATGCGGCGGTGGGCCATTCTAGCTTGGTGTTTTGGAGGAGTAATTATTATGATGGGCTTTATTAAATTTACAGAAGCCTATTTTTCTTACGATCCAACAGAGCAGATCTCAAAAAAATGGATTCCAGGATTTCTTTCCTTAAGTTTTTTAATGGCGCTAATTGATGGTCTCTTTATTATAGATTATTCCACTTACTCTTACCAACTTTCAGTCTTAAGCCATTTAATGCAAATTGTGGGGGTATTGTTCACCATATTATTAGCAGTTAAAGCACCTATTAAAAGAGGTAGCTCTAAGCGATTTTATTTTTTAGCTTTTTTACCTGTTGCTATTTGTATCTCTTTTACGTTAACCTGTGTAATTTTAGGAAGAATTCCACACTTTAATTCAATTAATTTAATAAAAATACTCTACACATTTGTTATCCAAAACGGGGCGGATATTGTTCGAATTTGCATGGTTATTTCATTTAGCCTATTTGCCTTCAGCATAGGCTATCGAACAAATATTCTTCGCGCCGATCAAAAAATGCTAGCGGAAATTGAAAAGAAAAATATCCAAAATGAGCTATTACTAAAAGAGATTCATCATAGAGTGAAGAATAACCTCGAAGTAATCTCCAGCCTCCTAGAATTACAAGCGGTACAAATAGAAGATTCTAATGCATTTGAAGCTATTCAGGCAAGTCAAAATAGGATACAATCTATGAGCCTTATTCACCAAAACCTTTATGCCGGAGAAAATATTGCTATCATCGAAATGGAAGACTATTTTATTAATTTGGCAAATAGCTTAATCGAATCTTACGGGGTAGAAGGTCATATTCAAATGAAATATGACATTGCTAAAATTGAACTAGGTGCAGATACCGCTATTCCAATTGGTTTAATTGTGAATGAATTGTTGACTAATTCCATGAAATATGCTTTTCCTGAAGGGAATTCAGGATGCATTCAGATAAAAATGAAACAATTATCCGAAGGTACCTATCACCTTATGGTGGCAGATGATGGAATAGGAAAATCTAATGACGCGCCAATCAAAGGAACCGGTTTTGGTTCTAAACTTATAAAATTATTAGTGAAACAATTAGATGCTAGTATGGTCGAAAAAAATCAAAATGGTACGCAGGTTGAAATTGAATTTACTACGCTCCAATTTTTGCCAAGAAAAATAGCTAATGAATAAAAAATTTTAATGCTATTTTGGCCTATCCACTATAGCAATAAACATTGAAGTTGTTTAAGAATTCGAAAAGCAGCTGAAAACTAGAGAAGATTGTTCAAGTCGAGCCTCTTTTTTGAGTTCATAGCCGAGCTATGGACGAGAAAAAAGGTGAAGAGGTGAATAATTTTATCAGTTTGCAAGCAATTTGGGAGTTTTTAAACAACTTCATTAATAAATAACAACTTCTACTGAGATTTCAATGCGCTATGATAAATTAGCTATCAATCACTTCGATGAAAACCAGCACCTGATTAAAGTTCCATAATTTTTGGATCGGATTCAACTAATCCAATAATCTGCACATCCGTAAATGCCATCCCATCCGCTTTAGTTCGCTTCGCTCATGAATCTCCTTCGTCGATTTCGCGGTGCCTTCCCTCGTCGCGCTGTCGCACGCTTCCCATCCGCTTTCGCGGTTCTCTCCCTTGG
Organism: uncultured Saprospiraceae bacterium; assembly: GCA_937995675.1. Taxonomy (GTDB): domain Bacteria; phylum Bacteroidota; class Bacteroidia; order Chitinophagales; family Saprospiraceae; genus JALZUU01. Next base: position 2,421 of record CALKJE010000503.1, on the reverse strand, counting down.
CGTATTGCCATCCGCCACCCTTCGGGATCAGGGATTGTTTAATTAAGTGTGTCTCTGGCCGCCTGCGCCTATAATCCTAAAGGATGGCCAGCGCGCAGACACATTTGAAGGAGCGTCCCCGGGATCGGTCAGTTATCCGCACATCCACTAATCTGCACATCAATAAATCCGCATATCAAAAAATTCGCACATCCGCACATCCGCACATCCGCAGATCAAAAAATCAACCCTCTTGAATCTTTCTCCAAATTGAAAAAATCACCATCCCTGAAATTCCACTCACTACAAAAGCCATGATCCCTTGCATCATATTTCCATAAATCAAATACCCCGTTCCAAACAGCGCACCGTACACTAAAAAACAACCCGCCAACATCCCTAAAATTTGTAATGGTAATTTACCCGCACGAACCTCTGTTGATTCTAAAGTATTAGCCGCAATTGCTTTGTTGATCACCGGTTTCCAGCCACCAGCCGCCGGCTTAATCTTTTTGTAAAAACTAACCAAAACCCCTTGTTCCGTCGGTCTGGTAAGGAAGGTAACCGTCACCCAGGCTATGGTCGTCAACACAACGCTCGTCACCAATTTGATATGTTCAGGGATCGGTTCAAAACCTAATTTTTTATGAATAATATCTAGGTAAATGGCTAATAGAAAAGAAACAATCATTGCCGTCAATTCACTGTAAGCATTGATTCTCCACCAAAACCATCGAAGGATAAAAATCAATCCAGTTCCTGCTCCAATTTTTAATAAAATCTGAAAAGCACCCAAAGCACTTTCTAATTGCAACGCAAAAAAGGCCGATAAAATCATTAATAATAAGGTAGACCATCTTCCCACCGAAACCATTTCTTTTTCTGAGGCTTCCGGTTTATAAAATCGTTTATACCAATCATTTACCACATAAGAAGAACCCCAATTAAGATGAGAAGAAATCGTAGACATATAAGCAGCCACCAAAGAAGCCACCACCAGACCAAGCAATCCAGCTGGTAAATAAGTCAGCATGGCAGAGTAAGCAAGGTCATCTTTTATAGCGATTACATCCGGATCAATATGTGGGAAAGTCGCAGCAATCGACGCCAAATCTGGAAAGACAACCAACGAAGCCAAAGCAATAATAATCCACGGCCAAGGACGCAAAGCATAATGGGCAATATTAAAAAATAGGGTAGCGGCCATCGCGTTTTTTTCATCCTTCGCAGCAAGCATTCGTTGTGCTACATATCCACCACCACCTGGCTCTGCACCAGGATACCAAACACTCCACCACTGTACAGCTAACGGAATAATTAAAACCGTGATAAACATGTCCTTATCATTAAAGTCAGGAATCAAACTGAGTTTGTCACTGACATTTGGATGCGCCAAGAGATTTTCTAAACCCTGAATTTCTGGATGATCAAGTATGATCCAAGCAGCCCAAATGGAGCCAAGCATCGCCAAGAAAAATTGAATGAAGTCAGTATAAATAACCCCTCTTAATCCACCCAACATACTATAGATCACCGTCACGATGGAAGCAATGGCCAAGGTTTCATAAGCGGAAAGACCTAACAGCACCGAACCGATTTTTATGGCTGCCAAAGAAACGGAAGCCATAATCATGATATTAAAAAATACGCCTAAATAAAGCGCTCGAAATCCTCGTAAAAATCGGGCAGCAGGACCACTATATCGAAGCTCATAAAATTCTAAATCTGTCAGTACACCGGAGCGTCGCCATAATTGTGCATAGACAAAAACCGTAAGCATTCCAGTCAAAAGAAAAGCCCACCATGCCCAGTTTCCAGCCACGCCTTGGGTCCGTACCACGTTGGTGACAAAGTTAGGTGTGTCGGCAGAAAAGGTCGTCGCAACCATTGAAACACCCAGCAGCCACCAAGGCATATTTCGGCCAGAAAGAAAGAATTCAGCCGTATCTTTTCCAGAGCGCCGAGCAACGAGTAGCCCGATTCCTAAAGAGACAATAAAAAATAAGGCAATAATAGTCCAGTCAAGTCCAGATAGGGTCATAGTAGTTTATTTCGAATTTCGTAGAATACCTTAGTCGGTAAAAATTCGGAGTAATATACGGAGAAAATTGGGAATAGTATTCTTACTAAGAAAGGAGTGTTTTATTTTTTAAATATTATTTCGCCATTGGTTCCTCCTAGTTTGGGATAAGGTAAGTTTACTCCAAAAGCATTATGTAAAGCCTTTGTAGCGGTATAAGCTAAAACGATAGGTGTAGAATCTACTAGAAAAATTTCAAAATCTAAAACACGAACAGAATAGGTATCTTGAGAAATATTTAATTCATTAAGTTGTTCTAATCCGAAATTTAATCCAAAGTGAATAGCAGTTTGATAGTCTTCCCATTTGTGAACATGTTGCTCGAAGATTATCTCTTGATCAATAGAGGATTCAACATAAAT
>CALKJE010000502.1 GCA_937995675.1 uncultured Saprospiraceae bacterium | reverse complement strand
CTACCAGAAATAAAATTGATCAGTTAATCATGAATACCGAAAGGTGGCGCGCAGTCATGAAAGAAAAAATAAAAAATACAAATCCCAAATCCGTAGGCACGACCACTTATGTCAACTTAACCGAGGAGAAAAAAAACATCGTAAAAGAAAATATTCTCTCCGCCAAAACAACCACAATTTATTACCTGGACGGAATGAAAACGGATAAATCAATCGATGATTTTGATTATAAAAATATCCGATCCGTGAAGTTAAATCATAAATGGATAAATTATTATGACAATAAAGGAGATTTATTGGAAAGGTTAACAGATACATTAACTGTCGAAATTATCAGTCAGTAGATGATATCTTATAAAATGAAAAAAAGGCGCAGAGGAATAAACTCTGCGCCTCTTTTTCTATTAAGCTACCTATCTCAACATCTCCAAGATATCATCTACATATCTTCGATCATTACTGAGTCGTGGCACCTTATGCTGATTACCAAATTTACCGCGTCGACGCATCCAATCAAGAAAAGTCCCAGAAGGTAACGCATGTAATTCCAATTCTTTCAAGGCCATGTTTTTATATCGTTTCGCTTCATAATCAGAGTTGATCTTCTGCAAATTCTCATCGAGCAATCGCTTAAATTCTGGAAGACTTTCAGGTGCCTTTTCAAATTCCACTAACCATTCATGTCCACCTTGTTGATCCGTTTCCATGTAGATCGGTGCAGCCGTATATTCAGATACAATCGAGCGAGTAGCAGCACAAGTCGCCTTCAATGCCTGATCTGTATTCGCCACAATCACTTCTTCACCAAAGACATTGATGTACTGCTGAATTCTGCCAGTAATTTTAATCTTATGGGGCTGAGTAGACGTAAACATCACCGTATCTCCGATCAGGTATCTCCATAGGCCAGCGTTGGTGGAAACCAAAAGTGCATAATTTTTACCTACCTCCACTTCTTCTAATGGAATCGCAATTGGGTTTTCACTTTGCCATTCCGATGCTGGTAAAAATTCAAAATAAGTCCCATTATCCAATAGCAACAACATATCGTCTCCATCTAAATCATATTGCGAAGCAAAATATCCTTCTGAGGCATTATATACTTCCCAGTAGTTTACTTGATCAGAAGGTAGTAGTGCTTGTAATTGTTCACGGTAAGGAGCTAAACTTACACCTCCGTGAATGTAGGTTTCGAAGTTTTTCCACACCTCCAACATATTTTCTTTACCACTTTGTTCTAAGATATGTCGAAAGAAAACGATGGTCCAAGTCGGCACTCCACCGACCATTTTTATTTGTTCGGCAATCTCTGGTTGAATAGCAACCTTGGCCATGTTTCCAATTTTACCTTCCCAGTCAGACTGTAAGACCGTGCTAATATCCGGCTCAAAAAATGGACGAGCTACATAGGGCATATTTTTAATCATCAATGCAGATACGTCACCACATAAGGTTTCTGGAAATGGAGGATAACTGTCATTACTACCAGCCATCAAGAAATTTTTTCCTGAAAAAATACTACAGTCTGGTCGACGATTATATAGCAAGGTCATGGTATCCCAAGTACCTTTGATATGGTTTTGCTTAAGATTTATTTTCGAAACGGGAATGAATTTGCTTTTATCGCTAGTCGTACCGGAGGATTTAGAAAACATCTTTACCTGGCCAGGCCACAAAATATCTTCCGCTCCTTCCATCATTTGAGAAATATATAGTTTGAGCGAATCATAATTTTGAACAGGTACTTGGCGAGCAAAATCTGCCTGATTTTTAATGGTAGAAAAATCATGTTTCTTTCCCCACGCTGTATTACGTGCAGCATGGATTAAATTAACTAGCTGCGACCGTTGTGTTTGGTAAGGAGCTGCAATAAACTGTTCGATTTGACTAAATCGACGTTGATAATACCAACGAAAGATATTATTGGCAAATTTTCTCATAGAAGTTGTTTAATAATTCCAAAAGCAGACGAGGGCTGAAGAAAATTTTTCAAATCAAGCCTCTTTTTTGAGTGCATAGCCTTAGCTATGGACGAGAAAAAAGGCGATGAGTTGGAAGATTTTCTCAGACCGTAGGCAATTTGGGAGTTTTTAAATAACTTCATTTTATGAAGCTAGTAAATTTTCAAGAAAAATTACATTATTTCTTGAATAATTAAATGACTAATGCGAATCAGAGGTTGAAAATAAATATATGAGTTAAAGAAACAACATCTTCTAATTTAGTTTGGGACATTTTGCTTCTGGCTCCTAGCCTCTGGCTTGGCCACCCGTCCCTTCGGGTTCGCTAATAATTATTAGCTCATCCCTTCTATCGCGGTCGAAGGAAGCAAATAGCCAGAAGTAAGCGGCCAGAAGCACCTTCCAAAGCTCCTTTTTCTTTTTAATTTAAAAATTTAACTCCTGATTCGCATGACTAATTATTCACTACCTCCCCGCCATGTGATAATAATGCTTATTTTTATATTCAATAAATAATACATTAACTCCATGGGACTCACTTTTCATTATCAGGGCACCATTAAAGAAACCAAGCGAATTGCGGATCTTACTGAAGAAGTAATAGATATCTGTGAAACGATGGACTGGCGTTATCAAACTCGAGATTTTGAATTCAAGCTTGATTCGCATGTCATGCAGCATATTGGTTTTGAAAATCATTCTAGAATTGCTTTACGAGGCATTATGTTTTGTCCACATCCTAAGTCTGAATGGATTTATTTATACTTTACAGAAAAAGGGCAGCTTACCTCTCCTGCTACGCTACAATTTGTAGATACCACGATTGATCCGGAATTTATTTTCTCTGCCTTTACCAAAACCCAGGATGCTGGTCCAGAGGTACATATTGCTACGCTTAAATTGCTCGATTATTTAAACAAAAAATACGAGCTATCACTAGCCATAACAGACGAAGGAGAATATTGGGAAACCAAAAATGAAACCCGTCTAAAAAATAATTTTGAACGGAATGGGGTACTCAATGATATGGTGGCACATGCGCTAAATGGTGCTGAAGTTACGCCAGCAATGACACCGTTAGGTATTCTAAAACAGATAGAAGATATTCTTAAAAAGATCAGTAAAAGAGACGGGGAGCATTTAAGTTAAATAGATTTTCTTTTCTCAAAAAAACATAAAAAAAGCTGATCCTCAATGAGGATCAGCTTTTTTGTTTAGCCTTATTTCGAAATTTAATTAAAGTAATTTTCTTCAAAAAACTCCTTATATCCAGCCAATGATTTACTCTTTAATACCGTTCGGTAATTATTCTGAGTAATTGGATAAATTTCATATTCTACTCCTTCAGGTAGGAAGCTTTCCGCATTTTTGGTAATCCCTTCATAATACGTCATTGCCTTCTCCTGTGACTTAAATCGTCGAATCACCACCATCGGTTGATCACCCAAAGAAACGGGAGAAATTCGGAGTTTTGCCAGTTTATTAAATTCTGTATTATAATTAGAAATTGCAGCTTTAGCATCATTGAGCGAAATCTCTGTTCCTCCAGTAATCAGGACGATAAAGTAGTGCAATTTTTTAGGAGCCACTTTATATTTTCCAGCCTCTGCTGGATCAGATTTAGTCGTTTCGGTTCGTACATTACCATCTTGTCCTAGTAGTTTCAGAATCTCTTTAGCGCGCACTTCTTCTGGCGTATTCGGATATTTACCGATCACTTCTCTTAAGCCTGTTTTGTAAGCATCTTTTCCTTCTAAACTCCCTTTACTCATGGCGCCAAGTAGTGCAAATTTTGCCTGAAGTTTATTACCTGGTCCAAACTCCTTTTGTGCTGCTGTAATACGTTGTGCAACTTCAGAGTATTTTCCATTTTCAAAACTTAAATAAGTCTGATCGTAATACTGCATTAAGGCCTGATCTTCGTCTCTGCTCTTAGAAAGAAAATCCGGATCCGTCAATACTCGTGCATAGTTACTATTTGGAAATTCACCCGCTAACTTATCATAATAGAATTTAGCTTTGGTTTTATTATTCAAATCAGTATGTGCTAAATACAAGTAGTAATACATCTCATCTCTGTTCTCAGCAGTAGGGAAACGACGTTCTCTCTCTTCCAGTATTTTAATAGATCTTTTGCTATCTTCTAATCGATCTCGGTATAGTCCACCCAACTTTAGCATTGCTTTTGCAATTTCTTTTTCTGACTTGGCTACGTCAGCTGGAGTATCTGGCACATCACGGAAGATACTTTTGATGTCTTCATCTGTTAGTTCTCGATTAATATCTTCTTCTGCAATTTCTTGATCATCATCTAGACTACGTAAATCACTTCGAGTAGATCGACGCCAATTATCTTCTAACGGTCGATCACCCCAACGTTTACGAAAATCTTTTAATCCTTTTTTCTTACTCTTTTCATTGTAAGCCCAATAAGTAGATTTCGCAGCACCAGGTCTAGATTTTTTAACCGTCGGTTTACCTGAGGTTTTAAGATTTTTAAATTTATTCTCTTCTTCTTCTTTTTTAATCTTATAAGCCAAGGCACGACGTTCGTCATCAGACATATTACTGATTCGAAGTAAGCTATCCTGTACCTGAATAATCACGAGGTTTGCAGCAATGTCTGTCAGGTTGTTCGAATACTCGTTGACTTGATCATACCGCTCATCCGTTTTAGGCAAAACCTGTAAGGTGCTATCGTAGTAAGCTTTTGCTTCTACAAAAGATTCTTTATTAAAATATAGCTGAGCTAGTTGCAAATAAGATTCTCCCTTTTGTGCTTTATCTCCTTCATTAAATTTTAAAGAAGACTTTAAGTAATCAATAGCAGCTAATTGGTCGTTGTCTTTTAGTGCAATCGAAGCCATCAAAAAATAAATCTGATCACGATATTCATAATTTTTAATATCCTTGGTCATTTTCTGCAATGTCTTAGTAGCTGCAGCACCGGTTAGTGTGCCTCCTTCCCAGTTATTGCGAATGATGTTTAGCTGTGCGCTAAATTCCATATCATAAGAATTACTAAATTTCCTTGCTTGAGCAAAAGCGATTTCAGAAGCTTTGTTATCTCCTTTTTGTTGGTAAAGTTGCGCTAAAATATATGCGTATCTTGCTTTTAACTGGCGATCTTTTCCTAATTCGATTGCTTCTTGAAGTGGTTCAATAGCTTGATCGTAATTTTTTTGTTTAAGGTGATAGTGTGCCTTGACAGGTGCTAAATCTCTTCTAACATCTTTGAAGGTAGCTGGATCTTTCTCCAATTTACTGATCATTCTTTCCGCTTCGTCATATGCTTCTCTTTCTATGTAGGTACGTGCCATCCACAATTGTCCTTCTTGGAAAGCAGGACGATGCTTCATAAAGTAGTTTTTCTTATCAACCGCTTCTTCCTTTTTTTCGATAGGCTTATTGGTCTCTAACGTCTTAGGAGGTTCCGTTGGAAGCGGAGCATCTTTGCTTGTTTTGGTATTTGCATCTTTGCCAGTATTCTTTTTACCAGATTTCCTACGTTCCTCTCGTTCTTTCTTTTTTTGTTCTGCTCTCTTTTTAGCAGCTTTACGTTTAGCCTTTTGTGCTTTTTCTCTTGCTTTTTTAGCTTTTTTACGATCTTTTTTGGTCGACTTCTTTTTTCTAGGTTTGGTCTTTTTTCCGTTAGCTGCCGTTCGTTTAATCCCATCTTTCTCCCGTTGAGCCACTGCTTCAGGGCTAAATTCTTTTAGCATGTATAACAGTGTTTCTTCCGCAGATTCGTAGTCTTGCTTTAGATATTGTGCTTTTCCAGCCAAGAGATAACAGTCATCACTCCAATTACTTTCAGGGTGAAGGTTAACAACAACAGTTACTTTTTTGATTGCTTCGTCAAGATTACCAGCAACTGCGGTTGGATTATCGGCAGCTACGTAATCAAAAACAGGTAAAATTTTCGTATAATTATCTGGATATTGATCGCTAAGCGTTACTGTACTTTCGTTGATTAGAACGTCTGCGTTATAATAAGCGTTATAGTGAGCCGTTACATTATGGTAAAGCTTACTGATTGGACCATCCTTCTGATCTTTTTTCTTCTGCACAGCACAGGAAGTCGAAAAAAGCAGTATCAGACTGTATACTAAGAGTTTATTGATTTTTTCCAAACTAAAAAAAGGTTTATTTTCGTGAAGCAATACCAACTTATTTTTACCAAAATAATGAAAATAGGTTACGTAGATTGCTTTGATTTTCAGATACTTGCAAAAATACGGGTAATTCTTGAAATCTAATTAATGCTTTAACGAGGGATTCCAGCTACCCAAATTGGGTTTATTGTCTACATTAGAACCGATTTTTAGCCAAATTATTATAGTATTAACACTTCTATACTGTGGAAAACGAAAAAAAAAGAGGTCGTAAATTTATTGAGAAATCTAGGGAGAATTATCGCTTGATCGTGATGAACAACGAAACCTTTGAGGAAGTAGGTTCTTATAAGTTGTCTCCTCTTAATATCTACATGGTCATTTCTGCGGTAATTGCGATCGTTGCCATTCTCGTATTTCTACTTATCATAGCTACTCCTATCAAACGTTATATCCCTGGATATGGTAATATACAAGAACATAAAGAAGCACTCCGACTCACTGCGGAGCTGAACGCAATTAAAAAAGATTTAAGCGCTCAAGAAGCATATACTGAAAATATTCGCAAAATTCTCGTAGGTGATATTGTGGAAGTGGAAGGTCAAGTGGACGATACGGATTCTACCACTATGGAAGATATGCCTGATAGCCTAATCAATGTGGAAAGAATTCGAGAAGATGAACTACTTCGTAAGGAAATAGAGCTAAATCAACAATTACAAAGTCGCCAAACTAGTTCTGGTAGCAATTTTACTGGTAGTAACCAGATTTCACTAGAACAACTTTATTTTATTCCACCTATTTCAGGCGGAACCATCAGTGAACCTTATGGACCAGAAAATAAACATTATGGTATTGATGTAATGGCACCAAAAAACACACCAGTAAAAGCGATTATGAATGGTTTTGTGTTTACTTCCGATTGGACATTAGAAACTGGAAATACTATCGGTATTCAACATGCTAATAATTTGATTTCATTTTACAAACATAACTCAGTGCTTTTAAAAAAGTCAGGTAGCCAAGTAAAAGCGGGCGAAGCCATCGCCATTATTGGCAATTCAGGCACTTTATCGTCTGGACCACACCTTCATTTTGAGTTATGGCACAATGGTAAAGCGGTAAATCCCGAAAATTTTATTATTTTTGATAAGTAGTTAACTTGGTTTCGTCAACTACCCAAGTAACTCAGGCATTACTTTTCCCTAATCAAACATCCAGATTCATTCAGACTAAAGGTTTTGACAATGCCTTTGTCGGTACATCACTATTATGGATAGTGCTGTATTCGTGGTTATGGATAGTTAACAAAAAACTTAATGATTAGCAAAATCGCAGAAGATGACTAATTTAAATAAAACATTTAACGAAAAAGGAGAAGCAGTAAGTCCTTTGTTACCGGAGAATATTAAGAATTTCCTCATTGATATTGATGGTACTATCTGCGATGATGTCCCTAACGAAGAGGCAGAAAGAATGGCTACGGTATTACCTTATCCTGATGCACTTAAAATTCTTAATAAATGGCATTCAGAAGGCCATATTATTTTCTTTTTTACCTCTCGTACAGAAGCTCATAGAGAAGTAACCGAAACTTGGTTAAAAAAGCACAACTTCAAATATCACGGGATTCTTTTCGGGAAACCTCGTGGTGGCAATTATCATTGGATTGATAATCATATCGTCAAGGCGACTAGATTTAAAGGAAATTTTACCGATTTAGTTGTCAAAAATAAAGACATCGAAGTTTTTAAATAAAAAACTAACCCTAAATTTTTCTTGTCAAAATATCCTGTAATGCTGATTTCAATTCAGGATGTTTAAACATAAACCCATCTCTTTCTATTTTATCACTCGACACATTTGACCCCGTTAAGACTACATCCGCCATTTCACCCATTGCCACTCGCATCGCAAAAGAAGGAGATGGCACCAACAAGGCTGATTTCCCGAGTGCTTTTGCCGTTATTTCTGTAAAGACTTTATTTGTCACCGGATGTGGTGCTACTCCATTATAGACTCCTTTCATCTCTTCATTTTCAATCGCCATGATAAACATCTCGCAAAGATCTTCGATGTGAATCCAAGAATAGATTTGTGCTCCATTTCCAAAATAAACACCTAACCAAAAATTAAATGGTAAAAGAAGCTTTTCTAAGGCGCCTCCCTTGGTAGATAGAACGATTCCGATACGAATCGTCGCCGTACGTAATCCCGTAGCGACTACTTCTTCAATCGACTTTTCCCAAGCAACTACACTCTCTGCTAAAAATCCTTTTTTTCCTGGAGGGGCCAATTCTGAAAGAAGCTCTGTTCCTCGATCTCCATAATATCCGATGGCTGAAGCAGAGATATAAGCTTTTACATTTGGGTATTGAGGCAACACCTTTGCGAGTAACTGATTGCCTTTTACGCGACTATCAATGATTAACTTTTTACGCTTCTCAGACCAACGTTTATCTGCGATTCCAGCACCAGCAAAATTAAGTACATAGTCTGCAGAAGACAACGCCGCTTCATCTATTTCTCCTTTGGTTACATCCCAAACGAAGGTTTTATACGCTGCATTTGGGTCTGCCGTACGGCTCAACCAGTGGACCGTATGGCCTTGATCTGTCAACATTTTACTTAGATGTTGACCAATTAGTCCTGTTCCTCCAGCAATTAATATTGTATACATAATTCTTTTTTTAAGGAAACAGTGTGAGTATTTGAAAGTTTACAGACAGACTACTTCTTTTCATCAGCGTATTTTTTAGAAAAAATTATTTAGCCAAGATTATTTTTTATATTGAGAATATGTTAAAGCCTCTCTTCTACTTTATAGTATTCTTTTGTCTTGTAAATATTCAATGCAAGCACGATGCCTCAAAGGTAGATACTGGAACGGTGATTATTCGGTTAGCTGCCGAACCGGAGCAGGTAGATCCTTTGCTAGCACGTACCTTGGCAGACCGTCAATTAAACAATTTACTTTTTCTAACGCTATTAGATCACGATCCTCAATCATTAGAATTATTACCCGTACTCGCCGAATCGTTACCTACGATCGACTCTATTACTACTGGTCCATGGAAGGGTGGGATAAAATATGATTTTACCATCCATAAAGATGCGACTTGGGACAATGGTACGCCCGTTACCGGAGCAGATTATATTTTCACTTTTAAAACCTTGCTCAATCCCGGTATCAATGCAGCTCCTTTCCGTGTTTATTTTAACTTTTTAAAAGACATCATTGTCGACCCTATTGACACTAAAAAATTCACAGTCATTACGGATCGTCCTTATACCATGGCATTGGAAGCGCTAGGTACGGTTGGTTTATATCCTGAGTATTTTTATGATAAAAATCAGTTAATAAAAGATATATCGATAACTGACTTAACCGATGCCAAACGAGTAGATTCTATTTATCAAAACACAGAGACACTACAAAAATTTGCAGAAAATTTTAATAATAAAAACACTCATCAAACTATTGGTGGAAGTGCCTATAAACTCACGGAATGGATTACCAATCAGCGAATTGTTCTCACCAAAAAAAAGGAGCATTGGACAGAAAAAACTCCAAGACTTGCCTCCATTCCTAGTGAATTAATTTTTAAAATTATTCCCGATGCCAATAGCGCGTTAAGTCTATTATACAATCAAGAATTGGACGTATTAACTGGTATTCCTCCGGATCGTTTTGACATCATAAAAACCGAGCTTGCTGCGGACTATCATTTTTATACTCCTCCAAAACTTAGTTACGATTATATCGGCATCAATGGCAATCAAGAAAAATTAGCCAACTCAAATTTAAGACGTGCCTTAACGCATCTTGTAGATGTAGAGCGAGCCATTACTGAAACTTGGAACGGGCTAGCCCAACGAACGATTGGTCCAATTCATCCATCAAAATCTTATTATCACCAGGGATTACCTCCTATTCTTTTTGATCCAATCCGAGCAGATTCATTATTAAAGGTAGCAGGGTTTGGATCGAATAAGCCAACCTTAAAACTTCGTTATTTTTATAATATCAAAAATGAAAAAGCGGAAGAGATAGGGCTTTTATTAAAAAAAACGGCTCGTGCTTTGAATATTGAGATCATCATTACTGGAATGGAGATTAAAGCATTATTAACCACTTATCGGAAAAGAGACTATGATTTGATTTATCTTAAGTGGACGACACCACCAGGACTCGATGATTTACGGCAAACATGGCATAGCTCCAGCAACGTAGCTGGGGGAAGTAATCGGACAGGATTTGGAGATAAAAACTCGGATCAGTTAATTGATCAGATCAGAATTTCCTATGACTCAAAAACTCAAAAAGAATTGTATCTTCGTATACAAGAGGTTATCTATCAAGCGCAACCTTATATTTTCCTATATACGCCACTAGAAAGAATGGCGATTCACAAGCGCTTTACAATGCATCCGACAGCTCGCTATCCTGGCTACACGATTGCTAAATTCAAATAAATACTTGGACATTTTAAAAAACAACCATGACTAAAATTTCTTGTTATTTCCTGCTCATTATTTTTTGTACACTAAGTTTATTCTCTTGTCGCACGGATCCAGCCAAGTCTAAGACTACTTCAGTGACCGCTTCTGAAGCGGTCGTAACCTCTCGGATACGAGCAGATCCAAGTTCATTAAATCCGATGATGACTTATCAGGGAATTGATCTTTCGGTAGCAAACAATATGTTCCAGACTATGATCGAGTACGATCCTTTTGATTTAAAACTTAAGCCAGTGCTAGCCAAAGCAATGCCAACGATAAATTATATAGAAGAAAATGGGAAAGTGGTAGGCACCAAATACGACTATGAAATAAAATCGAATGCAAAATGGGAAAATGGTCAACCAGTCCTAGCATCTGACTATGTTTTTACCTTAAAGCTGGTTATGAATCCTAAAATGGGTGGCAATACCGCAGCATACAGGAATGCTTTTAGCTCAATTAGTAATGTAACCGTTGATCCGGAAAATCCAAAAAAATTTTCTGTAACCGTTTCTCCATATAATTTCAGAGGTAAATACTATGCTGGAGGATTTCAAATTTTACCTGAAAATGTTTATGATCCAAAAGGGTTACTTCGCGATGTGGCGCTCAATGATTTATTGGACCCTACAAAAGCAGAAGCCTTAGCTAATTCTGTTTCTGAGCTTCAGACTTTTGCAGACGAAGTTAACACACCTGAATATAGTCGAGAAAAAATCTCTGGTAGTGGTCCATATGTATTAAAAGAATGGATCACAGGCGAAAGAATTGTTTTAGAGAAGAAAAAAGATTGGTGGGGAGATAAGCATGCAATAGAAAATGGAATGTTCGAGGCGTATCCTCGTCAAATAAATTATCTTCCTATTCGTGATGCCACACCTGCCATATCCATGTTACAAAATGGAACATTGGATGCTGCTTCTCAGCTGCCCAATAGCAGTTTTTTAGCATTAAAAGATGATCCTAACATTACTAAAAACTACCACCTTTTAAATCCCACAAGTATATTGATTAGTTATGTGGGTATGAATAATAACAATCCGAAACTTAAGGATAAAAAAGTTCGCCAAGCCTTAGCTCATTTAATGGATATGGATGAAGTTATTAATTCTGTAAAATTAGGAATGGCCACAAAATTAAGTAGCGTTATTCCTTCTGACTTACCTTATGCCGCAAAGAACTTAAAGCCTTATGCCTTTAACATAGAAAAGGCCAGTCAACTCCTAACAGAAGCTGGATGGAAAGACAGTAATAATAATGGTACCGTGGACAAAGTCATCGATGGAAAACTAACGGAGATGAAATTGGAATATATCATTTCAGCTGGTAGCGAAGTGAGTAGCGATATTGCAGTTATTTTTAAAAGTGCTGCAAAAAAAGCAGGGGTAGACATAAATGTTTTAGCAGCGGAACGAAAAGAAAATCTTAAAAAAATTCGTGGTAAAACATTTGAATTAGCACCTAGCGCTTTAGGTGCAGACCTTGACTATTACGATCTTTTTGACTTTTGGCATACGACAGGTCCTCGAAACTATTTTGGTTTTGGAAATGCTGCAACAGATAAAATCATTGAAGAAATTCGATCTACTACGGACGATAATCGTCGTAACCAATTGTATCAAGAAATACAAGAAATCATGTACGAAGAATCACCGATTATATTTTTGTACCGAACGCAAGACTGTGTGGCCATCCATAAACGATTTGACGCCAGAACATCTATTACTTCACCAGTTTATACAGAAAGACGGTTTAGGTTAAACGAATAATCCGTGTTAAAAAGAATAATAAAAAAACTAGGATACTTTTTACCTACGCTGGTTGTTGTTTCGCTAGTTGCCTTTTTTTTAAGTAAAATGGCACCTGGCGACCCAGTAGAGCATTATGTGCCTCCAATTGATGAATTACCTAGTTCTTCTTACTCCGTAGCTTCCTACGAAAAACAATACATCAAGTATGCTCGCGAACTTGGTTTAGATCGTCCATTGTTTTACCTTTCGCTAGAATCGATGGCTTATCCAGATACTTTTCATCAGATCGTTTTGCCTAGACAAAAAGAACTTTTAGATAAGCTGGTAGGGCAATATGGGAATTGGTCTGAAGTCCAAGAATATTATCGTGTTTTAGAAAATTTGGATAAAACATTTTTTCAATGGCCAGATTCTATTGCGCCAGATAATCGAATCAATTTCCAACGCACGATTGGTCAGCTTTTTTATAACTATAAAGAAGTCCCAATTAATAGTCTTTTTCAAAAACTAACCAAAGAGTTGAATGCCGTTGATCAAGTTCCTTACGGAGATCAAGTCGTAGGTCTTTTATCTCCTCCGCTAACCAAGACAATTGATGCTTACCAAAAAATTAAAAACACCGCCACACCCAATAAATTAGCGAGGCCGACCTTACGTTGGCACGGAACCAATAATCAATACCATCAGTGGATTTCAGGTTTTCTGATGGGGGACTTCGGCCGTTCTATTCGCGATCGTCGGCCTGTTTTTGATAAAATAAAAGAAGCAGCTTGGTGGACTTTATCGATTAATTTGATGGCCATTTTTCTAGCCTTTGCGGTTTCCATTCCAACAGGGATTTATTCCGCCAATCATGTAAATCAGAAGCCTGACCGGATCATTGGTTTTTTGACTTTTGTTTTCTTTTCTATTCCACAATTTTGGATGGCGATGTTGCTCGTTGTTTTTCTGACAACCCCTCAATATGGTATGAACTGGTTTGCATCCGTTGGGCTTGGAGATCTAGGCACCGATGCACCTTTTTGGAGTCGCTTTTGGGAAAGATTGAGCCATTTGATTTTACCGGTTTTTTGTGTCACATACGGAACGATCGCTTTTATTTCTCGACAAGTAAGAGGAAGTATGTTAGATGTGATTCAAAAAGATTTTATTCAAACTGCATTTGCTAAAGGTATCCCAAGAAAACGGGTAGTCTGGCATCATGCTTTCCGCAATGCTTTGTTTCCACTTATTACTCTAATTGCCTTGGTTTTTCCCGCCGCACTAGGAGGTTCTGTGATTGTAGAAGTGATTTTTAATATTCCTGGAATGGGCCGACTCTTATTTGATTCAATTTTAAGTCGTGACTGGCCCGTGGTTTTTATGGTCTTGATGATCGTTACATTACTAACTGTTTTGGGTAATTTAGTGGCGGATGTTTTATACAATTTAGCAGATCCGCGGACTCGTAGTAAATAACAAATTTAAAAATGAGAGATTATCATCAAAGATATTCATGAACCACAACAATATAAAGAAGTTGATCTAGACTTCTTAAGCAGCATTGATATTCATCCAAAAATTAGTGATTCTATTGTAATTTCAACTAACTATGAATCAGATAGATTACAGCTTATTCCTATTTTAATAGAAAAAAATTGGCAGTATGAAATGACTTTAGATGGTGTCGGAGTATATGCACATTCAAAATGGTTTTCGCCAGATCAAGCGCTTTTTAAAGAAAAAAAATCTGTTAGAGAAATTTTTGAACTTACTAAAATTCAACAGGAAAAAAAATTCCATGCAAGCGCAATTTATTTAATCAAAAATGGACTTTCAGAAAATCTTATTAATAACAATCGAATTAATCTTTTCTCTAATTTTTATGAGTTAGCAGTAAAGAGTTATGAAGAACTCGGTAGAGAAGAAACAGCAAAAA
>CALKJE010000501.1 GCA_937995675.1 uncultured Saprospiraceae bacterium | reverse complement strand
ACTGGGGTGCCGACAAGGCTGAGATTATACCCATTGAACCTGCCCGGGTAATGCCGGGAAGGGATATAGTTCCTACCAACTACGTGGTAGATGCTTTCGTGCATCTAGCCGATCGTCGTTTCTCCAGAAGTGCATTTTTTCAACATTAAACCTGAGACTGTTCATTTAAAGTGTGTCAGCGGGCTGGGCTTCCTTTAGGAGGCGCGGGCGGCAAAATGACACACTTGAGGAAACAGTCCCTTAAACCTCAATGACGATGCACAGAATTATTCTTTTTTTCACTTGTTTGCTTTGCACGTTTTCCCTGTATGCACAGTATACTTTGATTGGTAATATTGTAGACCAAAACGGAGTTTCTATCCCCGGCGCTACCGTCGAATTATTGAATACCAATCAAGGTGCAATTACAGGCACCGATGGTTTTTTTAGTTTTCAAAAACTAGATCAAACTTCCTATGAAATACAAGCCAGTTATCTAGGTTATGAAACGATTACGCAAACAGTCAATTTAACCCAACCAACCAACGAAGTAACCCTTACGCTGACAGAAACAGATTTTGAAATGCCACTCATCGAAGTAAACGGTAACTGGGCCAATGATAAAACACCGATTACCTACACCAATCTCGATGCCGAAGAAATTCAAGAACGAAATCTAGGACAGGATGTACCTTATCTTTTACGTTGGACTCCTTCAACAGTCGTGACTTCAGATGCAGGAACCGGCATCGGTTATACGGGTATCAGAATCCGAGGTAGCGACCCGAGTCGTACCAATGTAAGTATCAACGGTATCCCACTCAACGACGCAGAATCCCAAGGCGTCTTTTGGGTAGACTTACCAGACTTTGCTACTTCTGCTAGTCAGATCCAAATCCAACGAGGTGTCGGAACTTCTACGAATGGTGCGGGTGCTTTTGGTGCCACCATTAACCTAAATACAACCGCCGTTAATGCGGAACCTTTTGTAGAAATTAATAATTCTATCGGCTCCTTCGCAACACTAAAACACAATATCAACGCTAGTACTGGTTTACTCAATAATAAATTTGTGGTTGACGGAAGACTCTCTAGAATCACCTCTGATGGGTTTATTGATCGTGCCACTGCGAGGCTACATTCCTACTATCTTTCTGGTGCTTACTTGGGTGAAAATCAATCTTTACGACTCAATGTTTTTTCTGGACACGAAGTAACTTACCAGGCTTGGAATGGTGTTCCTGCTCAGTATGTGGAAGTTGATTCGCTTCGTAGTTTTAATACGGCTGGAACGGAAAAATTAATTGGAGAACCGCACGATAATGAAGTCGATGATTATACCCAAACGCATTATCAATTGCTTTATAATCGTAAAATCAATTCCCAATGGAATGCAGATTTAAACTTTCACTATACCCGTGGTCTTGGCTTTTTTGAGCAATACAAAGGAGGAGAAGATTTAATTGACTATCTAGTTACAGAAGATCCAACGGTTTTATCGGATGTGATCCGTCGTCGTTGGTTAGACAATCATTTTTATGGTGCTACTTACGCACTTAATTATTTGAGTACGGATCAAAAAACACAGTTTACTTTAGGCGGTGCTTGGAACCAATATAAAGGTGGACATTATGGTGAAGCCATTTGGTCAGTACCGACGGGAAAAATAAATGATGCTCCACGCTATTATGATAATGATGCGACCAAAACAGATTTTAATATTTTCGGAAAAGTTAATTATCAGCTGACGGAAAAACTAAATGGTTATTTGGATTTACAATATCGACGAATCAATTATGAATTTTTAGGTTTTGATATTGACGGTGAAAATGTAACCCAAGACGACCAACTTAATTTTTTCAACCCAAAATTTGGATTGGTTTTTACGCCAAAAGAAGGTCAAAGATTGTATGCTAGTTTTGCGGTAGCCAATCGCGAACCCAATCGTTCGGATTATACAGAATCTTCTCCTGCTGATCGTCCGGAGCATGAGACCTTATACAATACCGAGATCGGATATCGTGTTACTGGAAAGCGTGGATTTGCAGGCATCAATGGTTATTTGATGGATTATAAAAATCAATTAGCCGTTACTGGACAAATCAATGATGTGGGTGAATATACCCGTCGCAACGTAGCGGATAGCTACCGACTCGGTGTAGAACTAGAAGGTGCGGTAGCGATCACTCGTGGTTTACAGTTGAATGGAAATTTGACTTTAAGTCAGAATAAAATAAAATCATTTACGGAGTTTATTGACAACTGGGATACTTGGGGTCAAGAAGAAAATAAATTAGAAGATACTGACCTGGCTCTCTCTCCGAATTTAATTGCAGGAGCAGAATTGAGCTACGATTTTTTTAATAATGTTGACCAACAGAGTCTAGTTGTCGGACTGATGAATAAATATGTCAGCGACCAATTTATTGACAATACCAGTAATGAAAATACGGTATTGCCTTCCTATTTTTTCAGCGACTTACGGTTGTCTTATGATCTAGCGGCGGGGCCGTTTGAGAATATCCGTTTAACCGTACTTGTTCGCAATCTTTGGAATGCTAAGTTTTCCTCTAATGCTTGGACTTATCGTTATCGTTCAGCAGGATATGATGGTCGTCCAGATGATCCTTACACCCGTTTGGAAGATGCCAATACGAGTACTTATAATCTAACTGGATTTTATCCACAAGCTGGACGGAATGTGTTGGTTGGGTTGAGTTTGCGGTTTTAAAAGATTGCTGCTTGCTTTTTGCTATTTGCTGCTTGCTCTCTTCAAACGTATTTGAAGGAAACAAGCAGCAAATGACAATCTTTTTATTTTGTAAAAACACTTTTCAGGCCTACCAATTTAGAACTTCTCTCTAATTGGGTATTCCCCTATTTTTTGTACCTTAGCCATTACATGAAGCTATTAAAGATTAATACAAAATGACTACAGCTAAGTCATTGATTATCAATATTTCACAAATTTATCGACACCGTAGCTTTCGCTACGAATCTCAAAATTTGCATCATCTTGATAATCAAGCACTTACCTTCGTCTTTTTTGAATAACCTCTAATAGCTTCTAAAATTAAACAAAGAATGGCCAAAATAGACCTAGAAAAAAGTAAAAATGAGGATGCGATGCTCCTCGCGATCTCTCGTTGGCAACGACGACTAGAAAAGATTAAACTCGGTGGCGGTGAAAAGAAGATTGCTCGCCAACACGAAAAGGGAAAAATGACCGCTCGCGAACGAGTGGATGCCCTGATTGACAAAAAATCAAAATTTCTTGAAATTGGCGCTTTTGCGGGATACGAAATGTACAAAGAACATGGCGGTTGTCCGGCAGGTGGTGTGATCACGGGGATCGGATATATCAATGGTCGCCAATGTATGATCGTCGCCAATGATGCAACCGTTAAAGCTGGTGCTTGGTTTCCAATCACAGGAAAGAAAAACCTACGAGCGCAAGAGATCGCGATGGAAAATCGACTACCGATTATTTATCTCGTCGACAGTGCAGGTGTTTTTCTACCGATGCAAGACGAGATTTTTCCAGATAAAGAACACTTTGGACGGATGTTCCGCAACAACGCGAAGATGAGCAGTATGGGCATTCCACAGATCGCAGCCATCATGGGTAGCTGCGTAGCAGGTGGTGCTTACCTACCGATCATGTCTGACGAAGCATTGATTGTCGAAGGAACCGGATCTATCTTTTTAGCGGGTCCGTATTTGGTAAAAGCAGCGATTGGTGAAGATGTCGATAAAGAGACGCTCGGAGGTGCAACGACTCAAACGGAAATCTCTGGTGTAACGGATTATAAAATGCCAGATGATAAAACTTGTCTTGAAACCATTCGAACGTTGGTTGGACAAATCGGTGAATTTTCAAAAGCAGGTTTTAGTCGTATCGAATCCGTAGAACCAAAATTATCTGCCGATCATATTCTTTCTACTTTTCCAGAATTGCCTACCAAACCATACGATACCCGCGAAATTTTAAAAGCCATTGTGGACGATAGTAAGTTGACCGAATATAAAAAAGGTTATGGCCAAACCATTATTTGTGCGACCGCAAGAATCGACGGTTGGGCTGTAGGAATAGTGGCCAATAGTCGTCAAGTAGTTAAAACCAAAACGGGCGAAATGCAATTTGGCGGAGTAATCTATTCTGATTCTGCGGATAAGGCGGCGCGGTTTATTATGAATTGTAATCAAAAGAAAATCCCTTTGGTTTTCTGTCATGATGTTACTGGGTTTATGGTTGGTAAAAGATCCGAGCACGGTGGAATTATCAAAGACGGTGCAAAGATGGTCAATGCGGTGAGCAATTCTACCGTTCCTAAATTTACCATTGTGATGGGTAATTCCTACGGTGCTGGAAATTATGCGATGTGTGGAAAAGCGTATGATCCTCGGTTGATCGTAGCTTGGCCAACGGCTAAGATTGCCGTGATGGGTGGCGCACAAGCAGCTAAGGTAATCACGCAAATTCAAGTTTCTGCCATGAAACGAAAAGGAGAAGTACTCGATCCAGAAAAAGAAACAGAAGTTTATAATAAAATCAAAAACGATTACGACGAACAGACCACGGCTTATTATGCTGCGTCTCGACTTTGGGTGGATGCGATCATCGATCCACGGGAAACACGCAACGTGATCTCGATGGGAATTGAAGCTGCGAATAATGTGGAAGTGGAGAAATTTAATGTGGGGGTTTTGCAGACTTAACTGACTGATCCCGACGTAGGAGGGTGACATACGACAGTATGGCAAAGGAAGGCACCGCGAAAGCGGACGGGAGGCATGATACCGCTTTAAGAAACCTCGCTCGGCTTCTTGCTAGCGCGCAGGTTTTGCAAAGCTTTCGTAAGCTTCCATCGCTTCGCTTTCAAGAGATTTAATAGTGAGTTATTGAAATAATAGATGGTTTATTTGTGTAACTTTGCAAAAATAATTTGATCAATAATATACTATGCAACTACTCGCTAAAACCCTCCACGGATTTGAAGAAACCCTCGCCGAAGAACTTCGCCAGCTCGGAGCTACCAAAATTGAAGAACGGAAAAGAGCAGTTGCTTTTGAAGGCGATCTAAAATTAATGTATCGCGCCAATCTTGAATTAAGAACTGCCATTCGAATTTTGATGCCCATCGCTAATTTTAAGGCGCGTAACGAAGACGAGTTTTACGATAAAATCAAGGAGATTAATTGGGACCAATATATGACCGTTAAGCAGACCCTTGCGGTCGACGCGGTTACCGCTTCCAAGACTTTTAACCATAGTAAGTATATCGCCTTAAAGACAAAAGATGCGATTGTTGACCAATTTCGAGAAAAATATAAGAAACGACCGAACGTTCGCGTTTACAATCCACATCTTGGGGTGTATATTTATATCCACGATGAGCACGTAAATGTTTCGATTGATAGTACCGGAGAATCGCTTCACAAAAGAGGATACCGAGTTGCTTCTGTCGATGCACCGATCAATGAGGTATTAGGCGCAGGAATGATCTTACTTTCTGGATGGGATAAAAAAGGCCTCTTAATGGATCCGATGTGTGGTTCAGGAACGCTCCTGATTGAAGCGGCGATGTACGCCAATAATATTCCTCCGAATCAATTGCGAACCCATTTCGCCTTTATGAATTGGAAAGAATATGATGAGAAAATGTGGGCGAACGTAAAACAACAAGCAAAGGATCATATCGTCGAACATACCGATCCGATTATGGGCTGGGATAAAAATCTAGGCTGTATTCGAAAAACGGAGCAAAATATTGAAGCAGCAGGATTGACTGGAAAAATTGAAGTAAAGCGCAAACGCTTTGAACGATTAGAACCACCAGAAGGTCCAGCCATGTTGATTATGAATCCACCTTATGATGAACGATTAGAAGAAGATAATATTGAAGAATTCTATCAGCTCATCGGCGATACGCTCAAGAAAAAATATTCAGGTTATAATGCTTGGCTGATTTCTTCCAACATGGAGGCGATCAAAAGTATCGGATTACGAACCTCGCGAAAGATCACGTTATTTAACGGAAAGTTAGAATGTAAATTTGTGAAGTATGAAATGTATCAAGGCAGTAAAAAACAAAAATCTGAATCGGAAGAAATTTTTGAGTAGGGCTAGTAGGGCTAGAGCCATGTCTCTAGCCCTACCAGCCCTACTAACCCTATTATTTTGGCTCCTATCTCCAAATTTAAAAGCACAAGAATCGGGTACGTTTTTACGCTTTCAAAATCAGTTCCCTACTGCACTGACGGTCGTTATTCCTGATTGGATAGCAGCTTTAGAAGCTTCCAAAAACCATCATCAATTTTCTCCTATCAAAACACCTGCTCAATGGAAATCTGTGGCCATTCCGTCTCCAGATCGTTCGCCACGAATTTATAACTATCACGAAATTGGTATTTTCTGCAAATTAGATGTTAAGCTAGATAAGGTCTCTAAATTACCGATTCGATTTCGTCTTGGAACACAAGAGGTCGTGGATCGGAAGGAGGGGAAATATTAGGGGCGCTTCGCTTGTTTAATCGTTTAATCGTTTAATCGTTTAAAACGAAAATAAAAAATGTAGCGATAAGGTGATGCCTTGTCGCTACATTTTTTTTCCTCTTCTCTTTTTCTGATTGAAAGTTACAGAATCAGTAATTATTTCTTTTTAAGGTATTGTGTTTTTAAGACCAGCCAAGTTTTGCCGTTGCGACATTCTATGGCGTTATCATCACCTGTTAGTTTGATATTTTTAAAAACTGTTCCTCGTTTTAGATTGGTATTGGTTCCTTTTAATTTCAGGTCTCGAATCAACTGAACGGAGTCACCTTCTTTGAGCATATTGCCGTTGCTATCTTTTACTTCTTCCATTTTTTATTTTTAGACAAAGATACGAATAATCGGAATGGAGAAGCTATAATTACCAAATGTTAAAATTCGATTGAAAGAAATTTCCTTTAAATTGGTTCCGTTTTGATTTGGTATCCTCTCCTATTTAAATACTATTTTACAAAATATCATTCTTAAACAACTTCAATAAAATCACTTAATAATGAAAAAAATAATTTTCGCTTTTTTTCTATTTTCTATTTTTAATTCAAATATCATAAAATCACAAGAGCTGACCATGTTTAGCGGTCTTGGCTGGGAATTCTACCAAGATGATAAAAAAATTGACAAAAAATATTTTAAACAGCTACTGTCAGATGTACCCGCAGCACAAGAAAGTTGGAAAAAAGCCAACCTTAACCAAGGGATTGGGATTGGAATGCTCGGTGTACAAATAGGCTTTGGTGTATGGATGATTGACAATGATGAAAAAAATAAAAGTATTGCTGTTCCTGCCGTAGGATTTGCCGCTTCTGCCCTATCAGCCCTTGTTCTTTCTATCCGTTCTCTGACACACCGAAAGCATGCTATTTTAAATTATAATCGCTCCTTTGATAAAAACAAAGTAGGTCAGCGACTCTCACCTGCTAAAACTGGTCTAGGGCTGGCTTGGTCATTTTGAATTGTTGAGCCTACTCTAAAAAGTGTATTTCTCGCAAAGAACGCAGAGACGCAGAGATTCTTTAACGTGTATATCTTTTATCGCAAAGCAATTATGTATATTAGTTTTATTAAATAAGATTCAAAAAAAATATTTTCATAGTTTTTAGAGTAGACTCATTGTTGAATTGTTGAACCCGTCGACCGGCAGTTATAGTAAGAAGCAAATAGCATAGTATCCCAAACTCAATTAGAGGAGGATGTATCTTTGATTCATATCTTTACTTCACACTCCTAATTCACATAAGAAGGATATATAAATTTTGCATAGGTCATTTCTTAGCTTCTCTCTTTCGTATTTTTACGAATGAGGGAAGCCTTTAGTTAGGGTGTTCAACGTGTAAAAGAAAACTTGCAAAAAATGAATATTGAATATCGAATATTAATAAGATTAATGGACGAAAAATCTGGATGGGCGCCTTGCGCCTGAATGAAAACTCGAATTTCACAATCATATCCTTTATCCCGAGAGTTATCAGCGGCGGGCTTAAACTTAATATTGTTCTCTTTACCTTACTTTTTGCGGGCATGGCTTGGTTGATTTGGTCGCTTCTACGCTATCTTATGGAACAGCTAGACATGCTTCGCGCGCAAAATGATCTGATGCAAAATCAAAAAAATATCG
>CALKJE010000500.1 GCA_937995675.1 uncultured Saprospiraceae bacterium | reverse complement strand
GATGGGTTAACCGCGTTTGAATTATACGATACCTATGGTTTTCCAATTGATTTAACTCGATTGATTGCAACAGAAAAAGGTTGGTCAATTGATGAAGAAGGTTTTGAAAAACACTTGGCAGTACAACGAAGTAATGCGAAGAAAGACGCTCAAAAAGAAGTAGGAGATTGGACGGTATTGCACGACAAACAAGGAGTTGACTTCGTAGGATATGATGAGTCAAAAATTACCGATGCCCAAGTGATGAAATACCGTACGGTTAAAGATAAAAAAGGAGATCAATTTCAATTGGTATTAGACCGAACACCTTTTTATGCGGAAGGTGGTGGACAAGTAGGTGATGCTGGTTTATTATTTTTTGGTGAAGAAAAAATTCCGGTAATCAATACCAAAAAAGAGAATGACTTAGTGATTCATTATGTTAAAAAAATGCCATCGAATATTGATCAAACGGTAACGGCTGAAATTAATATCAATAAACGTAATCTAACAGAAAATAATCACTCGGCAACGCATTTATTACATGCTGCTTTGCGAACTATTTTAGGAGATCATGTTGGACAAAAAGGATCCTTGGTTAATGAAAAATATTTGCGTTTTGACTTTTCTCATTTCGCAAAATTAACCGACGAAGAATTAGCAACAATAGAGACCATGGTGAATCGCAAAATTCGCGAAAATATCCCCTTAGAAGAAGCTCGATCTATTCCTATTGCAGAAGCACAGGAAGCGGGCGCAATGATGTTGTTTGGTGAAAAATATGGAGACGAAGTACGGATGATTACTTTCGATCCTGATTACTCAAGAGAATTATGTGGCGGGTGTCATGTGAAAGCGACTGGGCAGATTGGTTATTTTAAAATTACCAGTGAAGCGGCAGTTGCAGCGGGTGTTCGAAGAATTGAAGCGGTCACTTCAGAGGCTGCCGAAAAATATATTAACAATGAGTTGACGGAGTTAAATAAAATTCGATCTTTATTTAAGAATCCTACGCGAACCGCCGAAAATGTAGAAGCTTTACAAGAAGAAAACAAGGGACTTAAAAAAGAAGTAGAAAAAATGTTAGCTGCACAAGCTGGTGGTCTTAAAGACGATCTAAAAAAGCAGATGGATACTATTGATGGTATTAATTTTATCGCTGCTAAATTACCGATCGGAGATGCGAAAGCGATTAAGACTTTAGCGTATCAACTTGAAAAAGAATTAGGCAATGCTCTCATTGTATTTGGTGCTGCTGTCAATGGCAAACCACAACTAACCGTAGCAATTAGCGAAGCGTTGACTAAAGAAAAAGATCTACATGCTGGAAATATGATTCGCGAACTTGCCAAAGAAATTAAAGGTGGCGGCGGTGGTCAAGCATTTTTTGCAACCGCTGGAGGTTCTGATGTAAATGGTTTAGAACAAGCAATTAATAAGGCACGTGACTTGATTACTACTCGATCGTAAGTATTCGACCTTATACAATAAATTCTTAGACAGGGTGTATTCAGTTGTTTTACAAAGATGACTGAATTCACCCTGTTTTTTTGTAAAGTGATAAATGTTATCTTTTATAGTTATTCTAATGTTTTAAAAGTCCGCTTAAAAGCATAAATTATATTTTATGTATTGATTTTTAGAACTTCAATATAATTATCCTTACTTTGTGTGATCATTTAATACGTTCACATTGCCTTCGGGTGTACTCACATCCAAACACGTTAATTTTTTATTTTCAATTACCGGATGACTCACAGATACTTTATACCTGTAAGCAGCTGACTTTATTATGGTACAACGCTAGATTCAGAAAAAACGGAATATTAATCTGAGTTGGTCACCAAAAACGGAGAGAAATAACTAAATTATGAACAAAAAAATTTTACAATTACTGAGTATTTTAATGCTCATTTCTAACTTTTCTTATGGACAAGAACAAGCTTTTCCAGATTGTGTAGACTTTATTCCCATTTGCCCTACTTCCAATCTTTTTGACCTTAACCCTGCTGGAACTGGTTCAGTAAACGAAAACCTTGGTGGGTGCTTATTTACTGAAATAGGTCCTTCAAGTTGGTTTTATTTTGAGTTTGCGGATGATATGCCTCCAAATACACCTTTTAATTTTACGATATCCTCTTTTGGAGGAGGAAATATTACTTTTGATTTAGGAGTATATGGTCCAAATGTAACTTGTGATAATTTAGGAACTCCTACTCCATGTCTTAATCAGGTAACCTCTGCTCCAATTAATTTAACAGTTAATCCTGGTGAAGGGTATTTTCTTTATATAGATAGAGTTATTGGAAATACGACTATTCAAATTAATCTTGGAGGACCAGGCGCACCTTTTCTAGATTGTAATGCTAATCCTTTTTGTGCCCTGATGGTAGACGCAACTACACCTATCACACAAGCATGCGAAAACTCAGGCCCATTTACCTTGAATAGTAGTGTGCTTGGTGAAATGGGAAATGTAACTTATCAATGGGAAGGTGATAATGGAGCAGAAGCTTATCTTTCTGATCCAACTAATCCTTTTCCGACGGTTACGCCACCTGCTGGTTTTACAGGCACCTTGACTTATCGACTGATCGCAACGGATAATGATTGTGATAATACGTCTGACGATATAGTTATTGAAATAACACCTTTACCAACTATTGAAATACCTGATCCAGGACTTATTTGTTCTGCGAATGATCCAATAACTCTTACGGCGAATCCTGGTGGTGGAAGCGGAACTTGGGGTGGCGTTGCTGGTCCTGGTGGAGAAATTGATCCTAGCCTTTTGGGAGCGGGACCTCATACCGTCACTTACGAATTTACCGATGCAAATGGTTGTACCAATGATGGAACTACAGATATTACAATTTTAGAATCACCTACAGCAGAAATTATTGGAGATTTAGAATTATGTCAAATAGAAATAGATCAGCAAACAGCAATTCTTGATGTATTCGGGATGGGTGGATCTCCCGATTATATGTATGAATGGACAACTCCTCAAGGTATAGATAATAACCAAACAGTCTTTGTCTCCGAACCTGGAGAATACACAAGTTTTATTACTGATGCAGTTGGTTGTACAGCTACAGCTCCCGCAGTAATTGTAGATGTTTTACCTGATCCAATGATTACGATTTTCGACCCTGGAGTTATTTGTGGAACAGCTAGTTTACAAGAAATATTTATCGGAACATTTGAGAACGGAACAGGACAGTGGGATACTTCTACTGGAGTAATTAATGATATTGGATTTATTGACCCTTCTGCTTTAGGTGCTGGATTTCACGAGGTAACTTATTCATTCGAAAGCAGTGTTACAGGTTGTGCAAATACAGAAACCCTAAGCTTTGAAATTTCTCCACCTCCAACTGCGGTTCCCACCACAGGTGGACCATATTGTAGTAGTGCAGATATTGAGTTGTTTGGAAATTCAAATATTAGTAGCGCAAGCTTTTCTTGGACGGGACCAAATGGTTTTGTCTCTAATGAGCAAAACCCTCCAACTGGAAGTGGACCTGGTTCTTATTTTTTAACTACTTCTATTGGAGGTTGTGAATCACTTCCAACCGAATTAATTATCTCCCTAGATAGTAGTCCAGTAGCGACGGCAATGAACAGTGGCGTAGCGTGTGCTGGAAGTTCAGTGACCTTACAAGGAAGTGTAGACGTAACGGGAACGACGATAGAATATGCTTGGACAGGTCCAAATGGCTATACGTCAAGTGATCAAAATCCGACTGATGCAATGGAAAGTGGAACGTATGAATTAATCGTAACTGTAGACGGATGCGCATCAGCTGCAGCCCCGACGATGGTAACGATCAATGACGCCCCGACAGCGACGGCAATGAACAGCGGCGTAGCGTGTGCTGGAAGTTCAGTAACCTTACAAGGAAGTGTA
>CALKJE010000499.1 GCA_937995675.1 uncultured Saprospiraceae bacterium | reverse complement strand
GTTGATTTGTTGATTTGTTGATTTGTTGATTTGTTGATTTGTTGATTTGTTGATTTGTTGATTTGTTTAAACATATTTAAAATTGCAAAAAAATAAACAATTCCAAGCTAAAAAAGGAGAATTATGGGTTACCATAATTCTCCTTTTTTTAACGATTAAACGATTCAACAAATCAACGATTCAACAAGCGGAGCGATTCAACAAGCGGAGCGTTTCAACAAGCGAAGCTATTCCATTGAAAAATTAATCCTCACATCATATCTTACCTTCACTGGTTTACCATCTAGCATGGCTGGTATAAAACGGTTGGTAGAAGCCAACTTAATACCGTTAAAAGCCTCCTCATCACAACCAAAACCAAGTCCTTCTTTGACCTTGAGTTCTACTAGCTGTCCTTTTGCGCTGATCGTCATCGTCAAAACAACATCTCCTTCTAATTTTGCACGTTGTGCTTTATCTGGATATACCATTTGACTATAAACTATATTCCAAAAATTTTCATCTCCTCCATTGGCTTCAGGATTGCGATCAAGTTTTACGGCAGACCATTTTTTGGTGGTGGCGTCATAAACCTCATACGTTGGACCTTCTTCTGTAGCCACAGTTTCAACTGGACTGATCCCAGCATTTAACATAGGGATGGCAAAAAGAACAGATAAAATTAAAAATACGGTGGTGGTAATTTTTTTCATGTTGTTATATATGTATGTATTTGTGTAAATAGCATTTAAGTCTAAATAGCATTCAGTCTATGAGGCAAAAAAAGACTAGAAACGCCTAAATAGATTAGGGATTTCAAAGTTTCATTTAAGCATAAAACAATATGCCTTTGGGGAAGTGAAGTCTATTGGGAAGTGAAAATATTAAAAGAGGAAAGGGAAAGACAAAAACTCTTTCAAACATTTAACCTTTTACAAATTTAGACCCAAATTTACGATAAAACCATTATCTCCGGCTGATTTTATCGTTTTTAACATGTTTTTAGCGGCATTCTTTGAAGGAAAAGGTCCAAGAATTAATTTATAGACGGTCTGACCGTTCAATTCATTGATATTTACCAAGGTTTTATGATTGTATTTTTTTCTTAATTTATTAGTTTGTATAAGCACATTTCCATATTCTGCATAGACGCCCATCTGTACACCAAATCCTGTTTTACGCTGTGGCTTTACATCAAATTGAAACAATCCATTTCCTTCTCCTACGGTCTCTGGTTCAATGATCCTTCCTCCATCTGCTCGACGGATGGCCTCAGCAACTGCCCGATCAGCATTTACCCGTCCATACCCAAACCGCAAAGAATGTCCGTCTACATATTCTTTTGCACTGCCTACTTTATCAGCTGTTAATCTCAAAATATCTTTAACTTCAGAGGCTTTTAAGTTTGGATTAGCAGATAAAATCAAAGCACAGACACCGGCTACCAAAGGACAAGAAGCGGAGGTTCCTTCAAAATGTTGGTATTCTCCCACCGGCCCACGTAGTTGTCCATCTCGAAAGAAACTTTTTTCAACCCCTCCTTTGAAGTTTGCCCGAGCCGTTAAGATCGGAAAATTTCCTGCTGGGGCAGCAATCGTTAGTTCTGGGCCTCGATTAGATTGATCAAAATGTTCATCCGCGCTAGAACTTCCAGCCACCGCAATCACTTCTGGTAAGCGAGCAAAATGATTGATTCGTTCTTCATTTTCATTACCTGCCGAAAATAAAATCGGAATCCCCAATCCGTTTCTCCCCGTACTGGTTATGTTTCTAATAACTTCCTGATGCATCGGACTTAAGGCATCATGATGCTCAATAGAACCCCAACTACAACTGATTACATCTACTTTTTTTCTTTTACAAAAATCAAAAATACCTTCTAACACATCCCAACTAAACGTGGATCCCTCAATCAAAATTAAATTACAATTAGGAGCTACCCCCGTAATTCCTTCTCCATTATCACTTGCGGAAATCAAGCTAGCACAGGCTGTTCCATGTCCACTTCCAATCGGCGCAAAAGGATCTGTATAAATGGAATGGGTCGCCACCACTTGGTCTTTATACGAAGGATGATCGATTTGAAAACTTTGATCGATTACAGCGATGGTAATCTGATTAGATCCTTTGTTCCCCAAGCGATCCCAAGCATCCATAATTCTTAAATCTGCATCAGGAAGAATTTTAGAAGCGGGCTCCCCTGGAGCTGCGCCTAAATTACGAAGATGCCATTGGTATGGTACTAGATCATCGCCAGGTAAGATATCTTCATGAAGGGTTTGAGGTGCATCCCAATCTGGCATCGCACTGGTCACGATTTCTTCTTCCATCAAGCTGGTACAACATCGAAGTGGATTAGGGGATTTTTTGGTGACCTCCACCACGTATTTATTCTGAAGAAATCGCCGATCTAATTTCAACTTAAGTTTTGCCAAAACTTTTTTACGATCCTTAATCTTACTTTTGGTAGAAAAAACAACGAGAATTTTGCCTGTTGGTACTACCGGTTTTTTACTGCCTTGGATATAATAAACATGGGTTCCTAAAACTACATTCCGTGATTTACGTATTTTATCTAAAACCGTATCAATTTTTTTCTTTCCCTTTTCAGGTTGATAAATAATAAACCCACCGAGCCCTCGCGCGAATATTTTTCCTTTCTGAATTTCAGTTGGTAATTTTTTTGCGTTCGCTCGAAGTTTGATTCCTATAAGTTTGGGGCTTTTCTTTAAGGTGAATATTCCTTGGCCAAGATTTATTTTCATGATATGGTTTTTTGAAAAATGGATTTTTTTCGCGAGCAAGTCTAATAAATTTTAACCAGTAAATAAAACATTTGATAATTTTATTTAAAATATTTTTCTATAAAAAAACAAAAAAAGCCCACGTCAATTCTACGACAGTTTTATCCATTCTTTGATAAAGTAACAACTATTTTTTATCTATCTTCGTTTCAACATCACCTACGAAATTTATTCTTTAATAAAATTAATACCCATGAAAAACCTATTGATAAATGCTATACTCCTTTTATTCGGTGTGATTCTATTAAGTGCATTTAATAATTCAGAAACCATGATTCCTCAGCCCGAAGAACTTGGTGATGTTGAATGGATTCGAGATTATGACCGAGCTATTGCCACTTCAGATAAAACAGGAAAACCCATCCTGATTTTGTTCCAAGAAGTTCCTGGTTGTAGTACTTGTCGAGGCTACGGAAATAATGTTTTAAGTCATCCCTTAATTGTAGAGGCGATTGAAGAATTATTTGTTCCGCTTGCGATTCATAACAATAAAAGTGGAAAAGATAAAAAGATTTTAGAATCATTTGGTGAGCCAAGTTGGAATAATCCAGTGGTTCGAATAATTGACACCGATCGAAACGCACTAACGCCACGGATCAATGGCAAATACGATCAAAAAAGCTTAGTAAAAGGAATGGTAGAAGCGCTTGAAAATGCGAAGCGTCCCGTGCCAAGATATCTACAACTATTAAAGGAGCATCTTTTTGCGAATGCAGAAACAATGGAGAAAGCTACTTTTGGAATGTATTGTTTTTGGAGTGGCGAAGCGAAATTAGGAAGTATTCCTGGAGTGGTAGATTCAGAACCAGGATTTATGGGAGGCAGCGAGGTAGTTTCTGTAAGTTTTAATCCAGAAATTATTAGCTATGAAGAATTATTGGAAACCGCTAAAAAGAAGAAAGCGTTTGATTCCGTCTTCACCTATTCTGGAAACCAAAAAAATACGGCTAAAACATTAATCAATCCATCTCTTATAAAAAATGCTAAAAGCTTTAGAGCAGATGGACAACCAAAGTACTATTTGCTCCATAGTCCTTACCGACTTGTACCAATGCTTCCAAATCAGGCCAGTCGGGTAAATACAGCAGTAGGATTAGGTGGAGACCCAAAGGTTTTTCTCTCACCAGAGCAGCTTAGAATCTTAACTTATGTCAAAACCAATCCAAGCAAAGGCTGGGAAAATGTATATGAAAAGCCCTTTTTAGTCGCTTGGGAACAGGTAAAAACACGAATTTAAGGGCAGAAAGAACTTAAAGAGAAGTTAAAGACTATATATAGGAAGTTTTAATTTGATTAATTCCTAATTTTTTGAGATATTTAGAGGGTATTCTTACACAAATCAAAACTATAATTGGTCAAAATTCTCTTTTCAAATTGAAATATTCTTTAATTTCTTGAAAAAAGGCCCTTTTCGTCGCGGCTTGTCAAATAGTATACACAACTTCACGTGTAAATTCACGTTTAATATAATGAAACCGTTTACAGTTAATACAAAATGACTACAGACAAGTCATTGATTATCAGCACTTCAAAAATTTATCGACATCGTAGCTTTGGCTACGAATCTCAAAATTTGCATCGTTCTGATAACCAAGCACTCATCTTCGTCTCTTTTGAGAAACTCTAAACAGCTTCAAAACAAACACGAGCTTAAATTTAACGCATCCAAATGAGATGCCTACTTTGTTGAACCCACAAAGATTTACCGATTTTATTGGCTCTAAGGGTAGAACCGATTTACGTCCCCTTAACAAAAAATAACCTATGAGACTATGTGCAATAATAATTTCCTTCCTCCTCCTAAGCAATACCTTATTTGTAACATCGCTTAATGCTCAAACGTCTGAAACCCTCGCAGCGCTGCCAGGGCTACATCAAGAAAATCATCACCATGATCATCACCACGATCACGACCACGGGAATGACCTTAGCTTTGTAAAGAACAAGGGTCAATGGGAATCTCCCGTCCAATATCGTGCTTCCTTAGGTGGTTTAAATACCATCTTTTTAGAAAAAGGTGGATTCACTTATTTATTTCACAATGAGGAAGATGCTGAAAAATTATATGATCATAGTACGCGAGAAAGAGAAAAATTTCAAACCGTTCGCTCTCATGCTTACCATGTAGAATTTTTAAACGCGAATCCATCCGCTAATTTAAAAGCAACAGATCGACGAACAGAATATCATAATTACTTTTTGGGCAACGATCGTTCAAAATGGGCTTCCCATGTTCCAATTTTTGATCAAGTTCGATACGAAAATCTTTATCCAAGTATACATCTTGATGCATACGATGTGGATGGTTATTTCAAATATGATTTTGTAGTAGAACCAGGAGCAAACACGGAAAATATCGCCTTAAACTATAAAGGTGCTGACCGATTAGAAATAAAAAAAGGAGACTTAGTTATTCATACTTCTGTGGATAAAATTTTAGAGCATGAACCATATGCTTATCAAGAAATCAAAGGAGAAAGAATCGAAGTTTCTTGTGCTTATCAACTAGAAGGAAACACCGTTACCTTTAGTTTTCCAGAAGGATATAATGAACGATACCCTTTAGTGATTGATCCAACGGTAGTAGCTGCTACCCTTTCAGGAACAACCAATAATGAAAATTTTGGACATTCAGCTACCTATGATTTCTCTGGAAACATTTATGTGGGTGCACAAAGTTTTGGTTCCGGTTATCCAACCAACTTTGGTTCCTTTCAACAAATTTTCGGTGGCGGAGTGGCAGATATCGCAGTTTCAAAATACAACACCGTTGGAACTCAATTAATCTATGCTTCCTATATCGGAGGTAGTGGCGCAGATTTACCACATAGTTTGATTACGGATTTTGATGGTCAATTATATATTTATGGAACCTCAGATTCAAACAATTTTCCTACAACTTCCAATGCAGTGCAACGAACTTTAGGAGGACGTATTGATATCGTCGTTTCTGTTCTTAACGCAGATGGGTCTGATTTGGTAGGTTCTACTTATGTTGGTGGCTCTTTAGATGATGGTTTTAATCACTGTGAAATAAATGCTTCTTACGGAGATGATTATCGAGGAGAAATTATGCTAGATCGAGATCGAAATGTCTATATTGCTAGTAATACTTCTTCTAATAATTTTCCGACTACTCCAGGAGCTTTCGATCGAACCTTCAACCCAGTCGGAACCAACGCCTCTACCCCTTCTCCTGCACAAGATGGAGTTGTTTTTAAATTAAATAATGATCTCTCTAGTTTTTATTGGAGTACTTTTCTTGGAGAAAATGGCGCAGATACGGCGATGGGTCTTCGGGTAGATGAAAATAATACGGTTTATGTTACTGGAACTGCCGCAGGAAATAATTTCCCCATACCTAATACTGGGTTCCAATCAAACTATGCTGGTGGTGATTCGGATGGATACATTGTTCGATTTTCAGCTGATGGAAGTAGTATTCTCAATGGTACTTTTTGGGGAACGCCAGAAGATGATAATAGCTATTTTATGGATGTTGACCTAGAGGGTGATGTTCATATTTATGGAATTTCAACTGGATTTATTCCGATAACACCAGGTGTTTTCGCAACCGCTCCTGGTAGTAAACAATTTATTAGTTCCTTCACTTCAAATCTTAGCAACCTAGTTTATTCAACCGTAATTGGTCGTGGTCCTAATAGTACCAGCACTGGACCTTTTACAGATTTCGACTTTGTTCCCGTTGCTTTTATGGTAGACAAATGTGATAATATCTATTTCTCTGGTTATGATGCCATTGCTAATTTACCCTTAACCAGTGATAGAATCTCATCCATAGGAGGTACTTTTTATTTAGGTGTCCTCGAACCAGATGCATCAGGTCTGTCTTTTGCTACTTATTATGGGGAAGCCAACCACGTAGATGGCGGAACCAGTCGTTTTGTTAAAAGTGGGGTTGTTTACCAAGGTGTTTGTTCTTGTACTAATTTTATTATGGAAACCAACAATAAT
Organism: uncultured Saprospiraceae bacterium; assembly: GCA_937995675.1. Classification (GTDB taxonomy): domain Bacteria; phylum Bacteroidota; class Bacteroidia; order Chitinophagales; family Saprospiraceae; genus JALZUU01. The sequence goes on along the minus strand of CALKJE010000499.1, from coordinate 1,491 downwards.
GCTTGGGCTCCAAATCAAGCAGAACGTTGTGATGTCGGAGTTTTTAAAATTGATTTTGATGTACCAACCGTTACGGCTTTTGCAGCAGTAGAACCCGCTTCTAGTGGATGTGCTCCTTTTACGGTTAACTTTGAATATACAGGTAAAAATGGAACGGTCTTCGAATGGGATTTTGGCAATAACTTAACGAGTACTGATGAGAACCCAATCACAACTTATACCGAAGCGGGGACCTATGAGGTACGCTTTGTAGCTTCTAACACTGGTACTTGTAACGATCAGGATACTTTCTATATGCAAATCAATGTTTTGGATAATACCAGCTCTGTCATCGATACCACCGTTTGTGGAGTTAATGATGGTGTTTTTGTAAATGCTACGACCACCAACGCTGATTACCTTTGGAATGATGGGTCAATTAATGCTACTCGAACCATCAACGAAGAAGGCGTTTTTTGGGTAGATATTAGCATCTCTGGTTGTACTAGTCGAGATTCTTTTATTGTCAGTTTTGAACCCGAATTAGAATATTCATTGGGGCAAGATTTTTCTTATTGTGATGTCATTTCTTCCCCACTCGATGGTTCCAGAAGTGATCTTGTGCGATACCTTTGGGATGACGGAAGTACCGATCCTATTCGGCAAATAAATGGTGCCGGGGTTTATGATATCTATGTAGAAAATGCGGCAGGTTGTAATGCGAGAGATACCGTAGAAATTAATTTTGGTATCACTCCTCAAACTGAATTAGGTTTGCCAGATACCCTTTGCCAAGGAGACACCAGAATGGTTACCGCTCCCAACCTTTTAGGAATTCCGGTCAATTATAGTTGGAATACCGGAGAAACTACGCAAGGTATTACGGTAGGTCAAACTGGTGATTATATTGTTACCCTAGAAAATAATGGTTGCTTATTTAGCGATACCTTGCGTGTTCATTATACAGAATTTGATATTGCTTTTGATCAAACAGATGTTAGTTGTTTTAGCCTGTGCGATGGAGAAGCAACCGCCATTCTTTCTGGTGAAGCTGCTCCATTTAACCTAACTTGGGATGATGGAACAACCAGTATCAATCAAGCTCAACTTTGTGAAGGAAGTTATAATTTGACGATTACCGATCAAGAAGGTTGTATTTACGAATCTACCCTCACGATCACCGAACCTGATGTACTAGAAATTGCAACGGAAGTGGTTGATGTTACCTGCTCAGGGGATCAAAATGGAATTATACAGGTAAGTGAAATCTTAGGAGGTACTGGACCTTTCCAAATTTCTTTTGGTGGCAATAATTTTCAAAACAATACCGTCTTAGACAGTCTTAATGGTGGTAATTATCAGGTGATTGTTCAAGATGCCAATGGCTGCGAACAAGGAGAAGTTGTCAATGTTTATGAACCTCCTTTTATCACAGTTGATGCTGGACCAGATCAAAGAATTAAACTGGGAGAAGGCACTAATTTACAAGGACAGATATTTCCACTTACTAAC
>CALKJE010000498.1 GCA_937995675.1 uncultured Saprospiraceae bacterium | reverse complement strand
AGTAAAACATTGCTCAGTTTTCGCAGTATTTTCGCGGTATTTCTATGTGACCTATGTGCCTATATGGTAAAAAACAACAAACCTTCTATTTAAAATTTTATGTAAATCGGTTTTCTAAAACATTAGCTCCCTAGTATTATTTTTTTAAAACATATAGGCACATAGCACTGCCAACGTGGCCCATTATCGCGATTGCTAAATATTATTATTTCCTTGCAATCCAAGGAGTCTCCAGCACACCCAAATCATGACTTAACTTTCGTCCCAACATAAATAAATAATCGGATAATCGGTTAAGATAAACCACTAAAATCGAAGGAACGGTATCTGGCTCACTTTCTGACAAGGCAACGACCAAACGCTCTGCTCGTCGGCATACACACCTACATACATGCGCTTGTGATACAGCCACATGACCACCCGGGAGAATGAAGTTTTTCAATGGTGGAACGATCGCATCAATATTATCTATTCCATTTTCCAACAATAAAATATCATCTTCTGTTAAATCTGGTGTTTTAATTTCTTTGGATGGATCGCTGGCCAGATTACTACCGATAGTAAAAAGTCTATTTTGAATAGTTTCAACTATTTTTTGATCATCTACGTCTGTGATTTGATCTCGTAATAATCCCAAATGTGAATTCAATTCATCTACTGTTCCGTAAGATTCAATTCGGATATGGTACTTTGGGATACGAGCACCACCGTATAGTCCGGTCGTTCCTTTATCTCCAGTTTTGGTATATATTTTAAAAGACATAATTGGTTTTAATTTATTTTTCTATAAAGCGAATTTAAATCCCAAATGTACGAACAAAAAGGCGAAATAATCCCTAGTTTTAGGCTTAAATACCATCTGTCACCATGAGGTTGCAGCCTCGAATATCGCTGGCATCTAAGCGTCCAATTACACGAAAGGCACCATCTTCGTCAATCTGGCCCAAATCGTCTGTGGCAATAAAGCTACAACTGTCCACATTAGCTAAATCTATTACATTTAATAGGCCTGTTTTTCTGGGAGATACATAAGAAAAGGGATCTGTAAGTTCTCGGGCGAGGACCTTAAAGGTTGGTGATCCTTTAAACCAACCATTCCCGGTTGAATAGGCTTGAGATAAGAGTTCGGTCATCCCATATTCTGAGTGAACGGCTGATAAATTAAAGGCAGTTTTTAAGGTTACATGCAACTCTTCTCTTGTAATTTCCTTTCTGCGGCCTTTCATACCGCCGGTTTCCATAACCATTATATTGGACAAATCTTGAGGAAATTGTTCCGAAAGGTCTAGCAGTGCAAAGCTTACCCCAATTAATAAGGTTGGTACCTTATGCGTTTGGTTATAAGATAATTGTTTAGATAATCCAGCCAAATCATCTAAATAAAAACCGCTTTCTGGGTACCGAGATTGGTTAATAAATTCCTGTGCCATATACACCAAAGAGCTTCCTTTGCGTTCTAAATAGGCAGGCAAGAGGGCCAAAACGCAATAATCGGCTATTTCACCATAAAAGGAAGCAAAACCACGGAGGGTGATATCTAGATAGAATCTTGGATCGACGACATGATGGCGACTGGTGGTCGATCCAGTTGTTCCACTGCTTGTAAAGGTCACCTGAGCGGGAGTTTTTCCACTAATAATCTGATGAGACTTAAAAAGGGCGATTGGTAAAAAAGGGATATCCGTTAGCGAATTGACTTTGTTCGGATCCTTTTTTAAGAGAGAAAGGTATTTTTTATATACGGGATTCTGTTTCGCTTGGTAAGCAAATATCTCCAAGGCCTTTTTTTCAAAATCCGAGTACGACAGGTTTAATATAGAGGTTTTCGAGATCACAAAAATTAGCTATCTTTGGTTTAGTAATGGTCAAAAATGGTATCGTATTTTTTGTTCACTACTTACCTTAAAAAAATAAAATATAAACTTATGAATATCAAATTGTTTATCGGTCTTTCCATCCTAGTAATAATTGGTGTTTGGAGTTGTACGTCTCCTTCTGACTTTAGTGAAATTCCTGAAATTGATTTTCGAGGTTTTAGCAAAAATACGCTATTACAAGGAAGGCAGAATCAGGATACGGTAATTTTGCAAATTGGATTTAAGGACGGGGATGGTGATCTTGGTTCAAATAATGTCTTAAATATCGAAATCAAAGATCTACGATTGGATAATTCGGTACCTTTTGGCTTTTTAATTCCAGAAATTCCAGATCAAGGAGCAGAGAATGGAATTACAGGGACTATGGATATAAAAATATTTTCAGTTTGTTGTTTTCAGGGTGCGGTCTCTTGTGAACCATTCCCAGACATGCCAGAAGATGAACTACGATTTAGTGTTCAAATTACGGACAATGCTGGGAATGATAGTAATATAATTGAAACGGATCCTTTGCGTTTATTGTGCTTATAACTTTACAAACCGTTTCGTTTTTCGCAAACCGTCTTCATTTCTTAATTCTAAAAGAAAAACTCCTTTTGGTAAATCATTAATATCCAACGTGATGTGGTTTACACCTTTGTTGAAATTATGTGCTCCTTGGTACCAAGCTTTTCCGAGTTGATCATAGCAAATAATCTCAGTTATATCGTCTGACTTACTAGAAATTATCAAATTGAGTTCTGTTGACACTGGGTTTGGAAATAGTTTATCAATATTAATTAAATCTTG
>CALKJE010000497.1 GCA_937995675.1 uncultured Saprospiraceae bacterium | reverse complement strand
ATTGGAGGAGCTTATTATATTACTCATCAAGATGGTGGTTTTAAAGTATCTGCAAATGGAAGTTATTCCCAAGTAGCCAGCGGCTGGACGATAGATGCTTTCGAAAAAGAAGGTATTATTTATATGACTTCTTTTAGTTCTTTTGAATTTCTCAAGTCAGAAAATAATGGTGCAACCTTTGAGCGAGTGGGTACGACTTCTCCAGCTAAATATGTTTATCAGGCAGATGATCAGTACTTCCACCAAGACAACCGAGGTTTTGAATTTAAGCTAATTAGCGATGACTTTGAAGAATTACGAGATATCGTTTACAATAGAGATATTAGCAATGTAAGTGATAATTCCGCTTTTTGGAATATGATTTATATGGGTGGTCGATATTATATCAATGTGCAAAATGATATCTGGTATCTAGATGAAATAGAGATCAAAGAGTAGAAAATCCTTTGTTTTTCCTGATTTGGTTGGTATAAATTCTTATCAAATCAGGAAAAACCCCTCAATCACATATGTATTTTATCAAATATATCTAATTTCTGATATTTCGGTGCAGTTCTTGCTTTGAAATTAGAGCTTGTCTTAACTTCCATTAATTGGCTGCAATTGGCAAATTTCATTCTGCATGTCGTTAAAAAGCCTCGCCGATGCTAAGGCATCGCCTATGTTTTTTGCCTCATTCAGAACAAAATTTTCTCAATTTCGCACAATCATGAAAGTTCTGACAAACTCTTAAGCTAAAAAGAACTGTTATCAGTGTGAAAAGCATTATCCCCATTTTGCTCCTTTTTTGGACTTCCGTAGCCTATGGTACGGTTCCACCGGATACAGATTACCGGAAACTACTTAAAACGCTGGAAAACAGCCTTTTAGAGGGTAATAGTCGTGCTCTAAGAGATCTGGGAAGTTTACTCAACAATCCAGAAGTTAAAAACAAAGCTCGCCGACTCATCAATCAATATACTTTATTCAGTCCAGAAGAATTTGTCATTGATAATCCTTTGATTAGAAATGAGTTTCTTGGATTTTATTATGAAATAGCAGATTCTCTTGTTTATTCTGATCTTCTAGAAGTTTATTATATAACAGACCCATCTCAACGAAAGATTCCGTATAAAATCAGTGCTCCCGAAACGGAGCAGGTTACGGATGAATCGGTATTACTGAATCAACATATTCAGTCGATTGAAAAAGCACTTAAGTCTGCTAATGATTCGTTAATGTTAGATGGAGTTGAAAGAATTGGTATTCTTAAACGATCAGAGGGCTACTCTTTTCTTACCGATCTACTGTCTAGTAACCAAATAAAAAGAGCAAAATTTTCAGACAAATCCAGTATTTATCAATCTATTGCATTGGTATTAGAAGAATACGTGGATATTAAAGTATTGAATACCTTATTAAAACTAATTGGTAAGGATCAGTTTAGTCTTGAGTTTTCTCAAGAAAGATTGGCCAATCTAACCAATATTCACTTTGAAGCGACCACCACTAAAAATCTTGTAAAAAAATATAATCACTTAATAGATTCTTTAACCACTATCGAAGAGATTCGAGCTCATGGATATCGAAAACTATTCAATACTCGATCTGCTTTTTTTACAGATCAGATTGACTATTACGGTCGTATTTTATCTTTATCTGGAAAACATAAATGGATTGAGCACAATGCTATCCGAGATATATGTCATCAACAACATCCAAGAGCGATGTACTATTTGGCTGGCCATTTATTTAAAATTAGAAAAAAATCAAGCAAGCATAACAGAAAACTTGCAAGAAATATTATTCAAAGAATTACTCAGTTAACCAAGTTAGAGATTCAAGTAAATGATAAGACCGGAGAGTTTTCCACCCGTGCCTACGCTGGTAGAGATCAGGTTGCTAGAACGAACTATATGATTTATTGGGCGGCACATCATAACGATTATGAATGGGATGAAAACCGTGAGTATTTTGTCAATAAAAATGAAGCTATTGAGACTACTCAAAATTACGAACGATTATTCCGTCGTCTAAATTCTCGAAACGATTCGGTAGCAATTGCCTCGTTTGTTAAACTAACAGAAGGAGAACCTAATGAAGTAATTGCTTTGTCGGAAAAATACCGACAGATGTTTAGAAACTATAATCAATCTCTTCCTTCTTTTCAGTTCAAATATCTGGAACAATTGTCCCAGCTAACTTACTATTGTAGAAAAAATGATATTGCTTATCAACCTTCTACTGAAATAGCAACAAAACTGAATGCATTACTAAACGCGGAAGATCCAATAACTAGAATTAATATTGAAAATGAATTGATCAATCAATTAACCCTTGATGAAATCACAGGCGTAGAATATTGGGCTTGTTTACAAGAAGGAAAATTAGAAATAAATTATTCTATTGGTCGAATTCTTGACTGGTTTTATTCTCAATCATTAGAAAATATTCAGAACGATAATCATCAGCTCAGATTGTACTTAAAGAAGGCAGATATCTTTGGGAATATCGGCGCTATCGGTGCTTGTAATTATTACCTCAATAAATTTAGTTTGGAAGATGAAAAATTCCAGCAAAAATTATTAGAAATTCAACAGACCGAAGCCGACGAAGGAATCTTAAACCAATTGATACAATTAATCAATGAGCACAATGATGACTCAGACAATATCTCTTTGGCTGGATTTTTAGAAGATCCAACTGGTATCCATAAAAGAGATATCAAAATCATGAGTAATCCAACTCCACAAGAGTATAAAGATATTATTAAAGCTATCCGAAACACAGATGATATTTCTGCGATCAAACGTATTTTTTATTACATTAGATTGCACCCTGAACTTGGAATGGTACCACAACTATTCAAGCTTTTAGAAGACGACCGGGTATTAATTGAAAAAAGAGGTATCATTTTAACGGTAGCTGATAACTTGGCTCCGATCATGGAAAATATTTATAATTATTCTTTTCCCGAAGTAGAAGGAAGAAAGAAATTTGATATAATTCCGTGGGCAAAAATGTGGGAAGAAAATGGCGATGAATATCAGGATTGGGCAAAGATATTTTTTGAAAGAAAGTTAGCTTCCCTCGCGGGAAGTGAAACGCTTGAAATCGAAGATATTAATCAGATCACTACCTCGATTCATTACGGTCCAATTTATCAGGACAAATGTTTGCGAGCACTCCGAAAAGTAAAACCTGTTCGCGATATTCGAAAGTTACAAGTCGATCCTAAATTATTGGTATCGACCGATCTGATGTATTTTGATTCATTTGCGTTTTCATATAAAGAGTTGGATAATATTCCTAAACTTTTTACGGTAGATCAACCAGATCGAATGCTTCGTTTTTTAGAACAAAAAGCCGAAGATTTTGAGCTGATTGACAAAGGAACTTTTTACAATAATTTATTCCGCTCCAGTTGGTTTTTAAGTTATTTAGGTAGTGGAGATTTATCACTTGAAAAGGCAGATGAAATTAAGAACATCTTAGTATCTTATTTTAATGAAAATGAATACTTAAGTGAATTCGAAGAACAAGTAACGCAATTCAATATTGCTCAACTAGAAAGTCTAGGTAAAAAGCTTGACGAACAACTCTTGGCTTCTGTCAAGATGAATACTGATCATGCTTCTATGGTAAAAATTCAAGAATCTATTTTGGCGCGTATTGCTTATAGTGATATTTCTATGGTCCTAGAATTATTACCACAACTAGCACCAGAATTGCAAGATCCGAATCGTTTCTTTTTAGTTAAAGATTTTGGGTTACCTATTTTTGATTTAGATAGTGAAGAAAAACGTAAAAAATTAATCGAAGAACATAAAACGCTTTCTCAAATAGAATTCTACCGAAATTGTCTACGTAATTTTGGAGTTGATTTTGAGGACGAAGATCAAAATCTAGATTTTCAGAAAATATACAATATCCTTTCCTACGATGCTGCCGCTCCTTTTGTCAGTAGTAGCGGAGGAAAACGAGACTATTATACTTACGGTATTATCAAGGTATTAGAATTACATTTTGAAGATCGATTAGGTTTCCACCAAAAGCTAAATGAGTCTCAAACATTTTACGACTTCTCCAGTAGCAAGCGAGCTGCCGCCTGGATTCAATATCTCGAGCAGCAATCTCTGGTCAATCCTGGCCGACAACTACCTCCATCTTTTAATCTTACCAGAATAGATAACTAATTAGAAGAAGCATTTGCTTATCTGATTTGGCCTTGAAAAAATAATCTTGCTTAAATTAGGAAATCCTATTTTTAATCCTACCTCAGATAATTAACATTTTTTTAAGTCTCCTATTCTATTTGGTGACATACTTCGGTCAACATTCCATTGAATTTTAACGTTATGCTATCAAGACTTTAGGATATCTCATTCTTACTAGAGTTTTGGTCCTAACATAGCATATAAGGCAAATAGTTAATCAAAATTTCCTAATTTCGCCGAAATTTTAAATTTTACCTAATCTAAAAAACAGGTTCAAATATGAAAAAGATCACTAGAATTTTCAGCCTCTTGTTGCTTTTTACCCTTGTGATAGGTATTTCAACCGCTGAGGCACAGCGTTCAAAAAAGAAAAAGAAAAAAGACTCTACCGAAGAATACTTTGACGAAAGTGGAGGATTCGCTCACCGACTTTGGTATGGAGGTGGATTTAACTTAAACTTTGGAGGTGCTAATGGTGTTAACACCATGCTTTTAGGACTTTCTCCAATGGTCGGATATAAGATAAATGACATCCTTTCTGTTGGTCCTCGTCTAGCGGTGGATTATTTCGAAATTTTTGATGTTGGCACAAATCCACGTTATATGTTTTGGGGAATAGGTCCATTCGCACGAGGTAAATTTACAGAGACTATTTTTGCCCAAGTAGAATACGAAATTCGAGGTGTTTCAAACTTAAATGATGCCTCTGACCGATTTATATTTCAAGAAAATAGGGAAAATTTCTATCTTGGAGTAGGATATCAATCGTCAGGTGGCGGACTTATGGGATATGAGATTATGGCGCTTTATAATTTCCTGGACAATAATCCAACGAATATTCCGCTGACTTTCCGGTTTGGACTCAACTGGAATTTCTAAATAGTGTAACTTTGTAATCGCTTCATAGAGCTTCTGTTTACTAACTTTAAAGTTTAGTAAACAGAAGCTCTATGAATTATAATTTTGTTTAACCAAATTTTAAATTTTCTCAAAATGAAAAAAGGAATAG
>CALKJE010000496.1 GCA_937995675.1 uncultured Saprospiraceae bacterium | reverse complement strand
GCTCATCCTCTTCTATCGCGAAAGAAGTGAAGCAAATAGCCAAAAGCAAAATGCAAATAGCATATTTATACGCTACTTTTAATTTTAACTACTGATTCGCATATCTAGTTAATGATTAAATAGGTTCTTCTAAGAACCTTCTTGCTATTTGCTATCGCGATAGAAGAAGGCAAGAAGCAATTTTATCCTAAACTCAATTGGTAGATAATCTTTCTCTGATTCATATTTATTTTTCCAACCCCTGATTCGCATTTTTTTAAAAACGGATGCAACGTTTTTCTTTTTCAACTTATTTAGATAATGAAGGTTTACTATCTAGTTTACTGTTTGAATATGCCATCAATGAACCAACGAATCTTACTAACTTATTATCTTCTTTTTTTATGTACCTTAGTATTCGCTCAGGAACCAACTTCTGATTGTCAAACACCCCCATTTCAAAAAAGAATAGAAATTCAAGGAAAAGAAGTGCAGGATGCTTTATTGACAAATAATGGGGAGAATTTTTATACGGCTTACAGAACCAAACCATTTGCTGATCGGTTACTCGGGGTCACTAAACTTACAAAAGATGGTAGTGTAGTTTGGTCCAAAAGTTATGAAATCGGGCTCACTTCAAATCCCACGATTCGACCAAGATCCCTTATCACAACCAGTAATGGTGACCTTGTTATTCTAGTTACTGATCCAGGATTTAACGAACGAGGTGGCATATTAAGGCTAGACAGTTCGGGTAACATCCTTTGGTTCAAAGAATATTATGATTTAAATGTAAGTAGAGTTAATGTGGTGATTGAAAACGATCAAGGTAATTTAGTCACCGCAGGTTGGGCCAGATCAAATAGTCAAGAAGGCTGGATCACCCTGTCTGAACTAACTCCTAACGGAGATTTTATTTGGAAAAAAAGATTTTCTTTTTTTGCGGACAATGATCTTCCAGAGAATGGAAGAGTAGAATTTCTTCTTCCCTCTCCAAGTGATGGATATATAGTTGGAGGTTATACAAATATTAGTGCCCTCAATACTTGGATCGTAAAAACAGATTCAACCGGAGAACCCGAATGGGGTAAAAAATATTTTGACTTACCCAACTTCCAAAATACAATTACAAAAAGGGATAATGGATATTATTGGGTACAACGCCTAACGGACTTATCAAATTTCTCAGACATTGCCATCCATAAATTAGATGAATATGGAAACATACTTGATGCTATAAAAATTTCTGGTACTGAATATTTTTTCCCAGGAGACATTGTAACGTTACCGGATGGAGGAATAAGCCTAAGCTTTCAGTCCAATTTTTCGGACTTTTCATTACTTAATTTTTCAGATGAACTGGAACTAACCTATCAACAAAGCTTTAACAATACTGGAAGACTAGCAAATATTTTTGGTAATTTACAACAAATTCTAGATGGGTCCATTTACCTAGCAGCTATTGAGGACAACCAGTATCTCAATTTTATCAAAACAGATTTTGAGTTGAATGCTTCCTGTCCTAGTGAGGTGCTTAATTTTACAATAGAAGAAATTACCGGTTCCCATCAGGATTTAAATTTCATGGTATTACCGAGTGAAATGGTGGTTTCGGACGGAAGTATTATCCCATACAATGAAATAGCCATTAGCTCATTAGTTTGTGGTTCTGAAACGAATCCTTTTATTTATTTAGACACGCTAAATCTTTGCACTGGAACTACTTTCGAATTGTTTGGTAATATCATTACTGAACCTGGCACTTACGATAAAATGTTGACGAGCGTTAATGGTTGTGATTCTATCCATCGAGTAACGGTAAACTATGCAGACAACTATGATACACAAGAAGCGATTAGTTTGTACGAAGGGCAATCTGCCTTAGTCAATGGAGATATCGTTTCTACTGCTGGTACTCATGCTACTACTTTTACCAATCAAGCAGGCTGCGATTCTACCCATACTGTAACCGTTAACGTCTATACACAAGACTGTGAAATAGATCTTTATAATAAAACCATCACCTCTCCAGGAAGACTAATTAATCCTCACCAAATTGTTAATTATAATCAATCTTTATTTCTCTCTTTTTTCAATGGAATCGATCGGTTTGGCATCACCAAAACAGATCTAGACGGCAATGCTGCTTGGATAAAAAGGTATCGACCGGATAGTAGGTATCGATTGAGTGATATGTTGGCGACACAAAATGGAGGATTCATTCATATGGGAGCTGGAAATGACAACCTCAAAATCATCTATTTCGATTCTGAAGGAAACATCATATGGAGTAAAGGATATGAACTTGGAAATGAAGTCAATAGCGGAAAAATTCTTCAATTAGAAAATAGTGATTTTATTGTTATGATAAGTTCAGATGCTACTGGATTTAATCATTCATGTGTTTTGATGCGGATAGATACCGATGGTAATATCATTTGGAAAAACGATCTTGGAAGCAATGTAGCCCCTGATGATAAATTATTTATTCCTGCCAACCTAACTATAGCACCTGATGGTGGCTACCTAATTACAGGTAGAGAATTGTCGTTGATGACGAACATGAAAGTCGACGAAAACGGAAATACCGTTTGGCTAAAAAGATATGATCTAATCACCGGATTAGGTTATAGTACCATCATTAAGGAAGATAACACAGGGTATTATATTTTCCAATATTCCTTTTTTGGTTCAAATAACAATATTGTCATTATGGAAATTGATTTACAAGGAAACGTAATCCGAAGTAAATTAATCGAAAGTGAGGTTTTTAGTGGTGGAGGACAAATTGCTGCTCTACCATTCGGCAGAATTTTACTTTCAGGTAAATTAGAAAATTCCATTAGTTCGGATGCTCTGATTCTTTTAGATACGGAATTTAATATTATCAATAGAAAGACCGTTGGCGCCACCGTTCTTAACACTACTTTTTTCCCAATCAATAAAAATTTTGTAACAATTGGAGAAGAAATTTACCTCAGTGATAATTCTCGATTAGAAGATGAAGATGGTTTTTATTTACAAAAATTATCCGCAAACCTCGAAGTTGCTTGTCAAGGAGAAAGCTTTCCCGTTACGCTTGTAGATCGTCCCGTCCAAGTAGAAGACATTCCATTTTTCAATCGAGATGTCGATATTACGATCCAAGATTTCACCATTCAAATCACAGATTATGAAATTGAAGAAGAGATCCTCTGCGAAGCCACCATCAGTACTGGCGCCATCTATGGTTTTGATGTCCAAGAATTCTGTGCAGGTGATCCAGCCAATGTCAACGGAACCATTTTTACCTCCGATACCATATTAATAAATACTTACCAGATAGGTGGAGCCTGTGATTCGACCCATACAACCACGGTTAATTTTCAAACGCCTCAATTTACTTTTGAAGACATACAAGTTTGCGATGAAAATTCTACGGTGGTCAATGGACAAACTATTTTTTCAGATACAACGCTTTACACCTTTTCTCAAACGAGCATTGGTTGTGATTCTACTCATCAAATAAATGTCATTTTTGGCACCAATAAATTTACCGATGAATACCAACAATACTGCCAAGGAACGACCATTAATATTTTTGGAAATCCTATAAGTTTTAGTGGAACTTATACAGAAACTTATACAGGTTTTGATGGTTGTGATTCTACCCATTCAATCTTAGCAGAATTTAAAAATAATCTTCTGACGGTGGACTTGCAAGACTATTGCGAAGGGGAAACCGCGATGGTGAATGGTATGACTTATTTAACCGACACTATTTTATTTGAAAATACGACCAGTTTTTATGGTTGTGATTCTACGCATCGCACTACTTTGAGATTTTTAGAAAATGTAGAAATAGAAGAAGAGATTAGTGCCTGTGTTGGTGAAACGGTTCCGGTTTTCGGATTGTCGATTAGTAGAGATACCTTCTTAACTCGAACTGCCTTAGCACCAAATGGTTGTGATTCTATTTGGTCAGTCTCCGTTTCCTTTTTAGAAAATATTCAAACCAATGAAATCATCAATGCCTGTGATGGAGAAATGGTCATGGTATTTGGTAATCCAGTTTTTCAAGATACTATCGAAACTCAAATTTTTACTGGAAATAATAATTGCGATTCCACGCATACGATTTCCGTGATTTTTAATCCTATTATTAATACTTCCGAAACTGTTATAGCTTGTGAAGGAGATACACTTATGATATTTGGAAATGAGGTTACACAAGATGGTAGCTTCTCAGAAATTTTCACCTCTTCTTTCAATTGTGACTCGACGCATCAAATCGAAGTTATTTTCAATAATACTATCAACACCGCCGAAACCCAGACCTATTGTGACGGTATGAGCGCTAATATTTTTGGAATAGAAATTACCAGCGATACTATTTTATCTCAAACCTCCACTGGTTTTAATAATTGTGATTCAACCCATCAAATCGAGGCCGTCTTTTTCGAAAACATCAACACTTCCGAAACCTTGGCTTCTTGTTTAGGAGAAACCGTCATCATCTTCGGAAATCCAATTACCGAAAACGGAATTTTTAGCGAAACTTATACCGCAGTCAACGGTTGTGACTCCACACATCAAGTCACCATCAGTTTTTCTAACACCGTAGAAACCAACGAAACCATCATGGCTTGTGAAGGAGAAATTATCTCAGTATTTGGTAATGAAGTTTTACAAGACACCACTGAAAGTCAAACCTTTATTTCCAATAGTGGTTGCGATTCGACGCATACGATTTCGGTGATTTTTAATTCCATTATTAATACTTCCGAAACCGTTATAGCTTGTGAAGGAGATACACTTATGATTTTTGGAAATGAGGTTACACAAGATGGTAGC
>CALKJE010000495.1 GCA_937995675.1 uncultured Saprospiraceae bacterium | reverse complement strand
TATTTCCTGTTCGTATTCTCTTCCTCTTTTTTTAATATTGGATAACAATCCCTCTACCGGTCTGTGAAGAAATACCAATAGATCTGGTTTTGGAAAAGTAGCATTTAGAATATTAAATAATCTTTGAAAAAGTCGATACTCCTCTGCGTTAAGATTATTTTTTGCGAATAATAAGGTTTTTATAAAAAAATAATCCGCCACAATAAAATCCTGAAATAAGCTACCTTGGCCAAGATTTTCTTGTAGCTGCTTCTGTCTTTCCGTCATAAAAAATAACTCAACAGGAAAAGCGTAGCGTTCTGGATTTTCATAAAAAAATGGGAGAAAAGGATTGTCCGCAAATTGCTCCAAGATCAAACGGCAATTATACGTCTCAAACAGCTGATGGCAAAGCGTGGTCTTTCCAGCACCTATATTACCCTCGATGGCAATGTACTGATACGGTATGCTGGGTGTTTCGCTCATTGTATTTTTTATAGAAATATTTAAATTATTGGAATTCCAAGTACACTTTGTACTAAGCTCTTGGGGAAGCAAATAAAGGAACCTTGATATCCTCTATTATTAGGTTAATCTAGCTCTAAATAAACTTCGCCTTCGTCCTTTGAGCGCAAATATAATTCTTCAATAGATAAATTAAAAACCGGATGGAGAAAATCCCCAAAAATTTCCATCGTAGGGATTAAAACAAAGTTTCGAAAAGGAATTTGTGGATGTGGAACGGTTAAGGAGGGCGTTTTTATAATTAAATCATCATAAAAGAGCAGATCGATATCAATTAGTCGTGGTCCCCACCTTTTTTCTCGTATTCTACCCATTTCTGTTTCAATAGCCAAAATGGTTTCCAAAACCTCTGCAGCAGATAGTTCGGTTGAGACTAGGATTGATTGGTTTAGGAAGTCAGGTTGTTCCGTTTCACCCCAAGCTTCTGTTCTATAAATAGAAGATTTGAGAATAATTGGACCTACTTCTTCCGCAATTTTTAGAATAGCCGTTTTCAAGTTCTGCTTTTGGTTACCCAAATTCGAACCTAAGTGCAAACAAATCTTATGCTCCATATAGAAACAAAAATAAGGAAAATAGAGATCGAAAGGGCTAGGGAATCAAAGGAAGTGGGAAGATGGTATATGAGAGGTGAGCAACTTCAAGCGCAAAGGCAAAAGCAAAGTCAGGAAAATTAGGAACCATACTTTTTGAGAAAAATAATTCAACTACAGAAGAATCCTTAAAAAATGACAAAAAACTTAACTTATTAGGAAAACCCGATAGAAGTGTTTGATTTTTGCAGTTGAGATTGCGCTTGCGCTTGAAAAAATGGGATCATATGAGGATTTAGAAAAGAATAGCTTTAAAAGCTAGTTTGACGGGTTATGGGCAGATTAATAATTGAACTAAGGTGTCTTTTTTGCCATATTAAATATTTCAGCATCCTCATATCCGGTCGTCTTTAAGGTTTCTAAGAATGCCTGTGCTTCTTCATTCTCTTTAAATTCTCCGATTAATACCTGAAAATAGGAATTTTGATCCTCTCTGACGAGTTTGATAGAAACTGGATAATCTGGGTAATCGATTTTAGCCTTTTCTACTTTACCCTTAATGCTAGAATCAGCGGTTGGAACTTGATCCAATAATATTTTAAAGATAGGAGCGACTTTCGATTGACTTTCATAGACCGGACACGCTATAATTTGAGGAATTTTGGCGTTAGAGGCTAGAGTAGTTTGATTTGGGACGGTGGCAGTGAGTATTACTGGATGTTCATCTATAGGCCAATAGCCATTTATATTATAAAATACCACATCTTCAAGAATAGATTTCAGTTCTAGGGAACTTACCCCATTCTCTACTTGTTTTATTAAAGTACCTTGGACATCAAAAAATAGGAGGGTGGGAGAATTTACAATATTAAATTTACGGGCCCATTCTTTACCAAGATCATTGGAAAGATTGATTTTAATCGGATAAAAGGATTGTTGAAGGGAAAGCTTTATCTCAGGGTTTTGAAAAGTTGCTTTTTCCATTGCGATACAGCAGGGCGTAGAGGGACTTGCCGCATAGGTTAGCAACAGTCTTCTATTGGTTTTGGCTCTATCTAGTACTTCAGTGTAAGAATCAGCTTTTTGGAATATGTTTTCCCCACAAAGAGAAACCGATCCTAACAACATTGAAATAGCCATTAGAGCAATGCTCAGCTTGGACATACGCAAAGTTGTCGGTTTTTAAAAACTTGAAAGAAGTCGTGTAAATAGAGAAAGTGGGTGTAGTCGTTGTTTATTGTAAGGTATACACAAAGGTAATTTATTTTTTGATTTTCCCAAGCGTGTTAATTAGGTATTTATTTTTATTTTTGCCAAAAGTAAAAGAAGCAAATGGTATTCGATATTCAGCCGCATGAGCGGGAAATTTTTATGTTGATTGAACAGGCTGCGGCGAGCCTTGAAATGCCTACCTATGTTGTCGGTGGTTATGTGCGAGACCGTTTGCTAGGAAGACCCTCAAAAGACATGGATATTGTCTGTGTTGGAAGTGGAATCAAGCTAGCCCGAGAGATTGCTGCTCGTTTGAGGCCGATTCCTAGAGTAGTGGTTTATCAGCGATTTGGAACGGCAATGCTCAAGCACAAAGATCTAGAAATGGAATTTGTCGGAGCTAGAAAAGAAAGCTATCGAGCGGATTCTCGTAAACCTACCGTAGAAGATGGGACCCTTGAGGATGATCAAAATCGAAGAGATTTTACCATCAATGCCTTAGCCGTTAGCCTTAACTCAGAATCTTTCGGAGAAATCATCGATCCTTTTGGTGGATTGCATCATTTGGAACAAAAGTTAATCAAAACACCTTTATCTCCAGATCGTACCTTCTCAGATGATCCCTTGAGAATGATGCGTGGTATTCGATTTTCTACTCAATTAAATTTTAGTATTGAACCGGAGACCCTAGATAGTATTACTCGTAATAAGAATCGACTTAAAATTGTCTCTGCGGAAAGAATTACCACAGAGCTCAATAAAATTATTCTAAGCCCAAAACCCTCTATCGGATTTAAAAAACTATTTGATACTGGTTTATTAGATATTTTCTTTCCTGAAATGACGGCCTTACAAGGAGTAGAAACCAGAAATGGTCGTTCTCACAAAGATAATTTCTACCATACTTTAGAAGTATTGGATAATTTGAGTGAAAAAACGAACGATCTCTGGCTACGGTGGGCAGCTGTTTTACACGATATTGCCAAGCCACCTACCAAACGATTTGAAAAAGGACAAGGTTGGACTTTTCATGGTCATGAAGCATTAGGTGCTTCGATGGTTCCACGGATTTTTCGTCGGTTACGTCTTCCGTTGGATGGTCAAATGAAATATGTTCAAAAACTGGTCAGACTACATCTCCGTCCGATTAGCCTAACGAAGGAAAATATTACGGATTCTGCTGTTCGTCGATTGTTATTTGATGCAGGGGAAGATATCGAGGATTTGATGTTATTGTGTGAAGCAGATATTACGAGTAAGAATCCAAGGAAAGTTAGGCGATATTTGGAAAACTACGAGATGGTTCGAAAGCAACTTCGAGAACTAGAAAATAAAGATCGAATTCGCAACTGGCAACCTCCGATTACAGGAGAAGTCATCATGAGTACATTTAATCTTAAACCCTGTCGAGAAGTTGGATTGGTAAAAATGGCGATCCGAGAAGCGATTCTTGATGGTCATATTAGCAATGATTATGATCAAGCCTTTGCTTTTATGCTGAAAAAAGGAAATGAATTGGGTTTAGAACCAGTAGTATAAAAATTAATCGCTTTAAACAATGACTAAAAACCTAGATTACTAGTGGACAAATAATAATTTTAAAACGTTATATAAAAGGAGAATTACGAAAGTAGTCTCCTTTTTTCATTTAAAATTATAAAAAAATAATATTAATTATGAATAAGTTGATGATAGGCCTTTTAACCTTGTTTGTTGCCTTTGGCTGCAAAAAAGAGGAGCCAACTGTAGATCCTGAAATTCAGATTGCTGAATTTATTGCTGAAGAGGGGTTGAACTTAACAACCACCGCTTCTGGTTTACGATATGAATTTCAGGAGGAAGGAGAAGGTGATTTACCGATTAGCAATTCTATTCTGTCATTAACCTATACGGAAAAGTTGGCGGATGGGACCTTTATTTCTCAAAGAAGTACTCCTACTGAAGCTTATATTACTTCGCAAACTCCAGGGCTGGAAGAAGGACTAAGGTTGATGAGGAAAGGAAGTAAAGGAACCATTATTGTTCCTCCTGAGCTCGCTTATGGTGATAGAGCTGTCGGATCAATCCCCGCAAATAGTTACTTGATCTATGAGGTAGAAATTCTTGATATGAGCAACCGAATTCAAGATGACATTGATGAATATATTGCAGCAAATAACCTGATGGCGACCGAAGCTTCTAAAGGATTGTTTTATGTCTTAAGCGAACCGGGAGGGTCAGACAAACCAAATATTGACTCAACCATTGATATTAATTATGTAGGACGATTAACGGACGGAGATATATTTGATCAGAGTGGTACAGATCCAGCTAGCTTTCCTCTTGCTAATTTAATTCGAGGATGGCAAATAGGAATTCCGTTGATGGGAAGAGGTGGCGTTGGTCAATTTATTATACCTCCACAATTAGGATATGGTGCTGAAGGTCGACCAGGAATTCCTGGAAATGCAGTATTAATTTTTGATATTGAGTTAATTGATTTTTAGAAAGAATACTTATTAATGTGAATCAGGGGTTGGAAATATTATATAGAAGTTGTTTAAGAATGTTCACAAA
>CALKJE010000494.1 GCA_937995675.1 uncultured Saprospiraceae bacterium | reverse complement strand
CATTCATATTAATGCTTATAATTTTCCAGTCTGGGGTATGTTAGAAAAATGTGCAGTCAACTGGATGGCAGGTGTTCCAGCGGTGGTAAAACCTGCTACTTCTACCGCCTATCTGACAGAAGCTGTAGTTAGATCTATCATTGAATCTAAGATTTTACCAGAGGGCGCTTTACAACTTATCTGTGGCTCTGCTCGAAATATTCTCGAACCTATTGTCTCGCAAGATGTCGTTACTTTTACGGGCTCCGCCACTACGGGTAGATTGCTAAAATCTAATCCTCGAATTATCAACGAAGCGGTTCCGTTCAATATGGAAGCAGACAGTCTAAACTGTGCAGTGCTTGGGGAAGATGCGGTTCCAGGAACACCAGAATTTGATCTATTCATCAAAGAAGTTCGGAAAGAAATGACGACGAAATGTGGTCAAAAATGTACGGCCATTCGTCGTGTAATTGTTCCTGAAAAACTAATCGGTGATGTACAAATTGCGTTGGGTAAAGCACTTGCAAAAGTGGCGATTGGTAATCCTACTACCAAAGGCGTCCGGATGGGTGCATTGGCTAGTAAAGATCAAGTAGTTGAAGTAGTCGATCGTGTCAAAGAGTTGGCTAAAACAGCAGAAATTGTTTATGGTCAATTGGATAAAATTGATCTGATTGACGCGGATTTTGAAAAGGGTGCATTCTTGAGTCCTATTCTTTTATTAGAAAAAAATCCTTACGTCAATACGGGCGTCCACGATATTGAAGCTTTCGGTCCAGTCAGTACGTTGATGCCTTATAATGGGATAGAAGAAGCCATCGAATTAGCACAAATGGGTAAAGGTTCTTTATGTTGTTCCATCGCTACATTTGATGATAATCTAGCCAGAGAATTTGTCATCGGAGCCGCTAGTCATCACGGTAGAATTTTGGTAATCAATCGCGAAAATGCAAAACAGAGTACTGGACATGGATCGCCTTTACCAAGCTTAGTACACGGTGGACCAGGACGTGCTGGAGGCGGTGAAGAAATGGGTGGTATGCGAGGCATCAAGCATTATTTACAACGTTGTGCAGTGCAAGGTACGCCGACGACTATTTCAGCGATTACTGGTATTTATCAGTCAGGAGCAAAAGTGGTAGAAGCACCAATGCATCCTTTTAAATATCATTTTGAAGATATTGAAATGGGGATGTCTATTCTAACCCATAAACGAACCGTAACGGACACCGATATTCAGAATTTTGCCAACCTTACTTGGGATCATTTTTATGCCCATACCGATATTACTTCCTTGCAAGGAACGATCTTCGAAAGGAGAGCGGCACACGGATACTTTTTATTATCTGCGGGAGCAGGACTATTCGTTCATCCAGGAAAAGGTCCAGTTGGCGCCAACTATGGTTTGGACGAATGTCGTTTTCTAAAACCAATTTATCATAATGATACGATTCAGGTACGATTGACTTGTAAAGAAAAAATTGATCGAGATGATCGTGGAAAAATATTTCCGTCAGGTGTGGTAAAATGGTTTGAAGAGATTTTTGATCAGAATAATGAACTAGTTGCTACCGCTACTATTTTAACACTGGTACAAAAGACTTGTCCGTTTAAAGAAGTTAGTTATGAATATTTAGAAAATAGCCTAGCGAAGCTAACCGAAAATAGCAAGGCCGATTGGGGGATTATGACACCACAACATATGGTAGAGCATCTAGCACTTTTCATTGATATGGCAATGGGAAAAATAGAGATCAAAGAAGTCTTGACTCCTGAAGATAAAATCGAACGAGCTCAGGAATCGCTATATACATATGATCCAATGGTCAAGAATTTTAGTCACCCAATTCTAAGAAAAGGAGAACTAGAAGATCTAAGACATCCAGACCTTGCTAATGCAAAAGCGGAACTTTTAGCGACTTTCCAAGCTTATGAAGAATACTATAAAAAAAACCCAGAAGCTACACATCTTAATCCTATTTTTGGAGAACTAGATAAAGAGATGTGGGATTTGATTAATCGGAAGCATGTCGACCATCATTTTAATCAGTTTGGGATTCGGTAAATTTAAGCTTTTAGGTTTGGTAAACCTTTTTTCATCAAAAGAATAGTTTACCATTCTATTAAATAATCAATCAAGTTAAAAAGTTATTTTTAAAATTAAAACGAAAAAACATGATTACTCCATACGCAGAAAAAACGATCAAAAACCATGTACTGATGTCTCTTGGTGTAGCAGCCTTACCACTACCGGGTGTTGATATCTTTTTGATCTATTATATTCAATTGGATATGATTAAAAAATTAGCAGCCATCTACGGAAAAAATTATTTTGAGATTAGTGGAAAGGCTTATCTCAGTACTTTTACTACTGTTTCTTTGGCTCGACTAAGTGCGTCGTTTATCAAAGCTATTCCTGGAGTCGGTTCTTATATCGGTGGTGCTTCTAGTATCGTTTTGTCTGGAGCAAGTACTTATGCTTTGGGAAAAGTAACTGCAAAGTTCTTTCAAGACAATATCGAACTCTCAGACATTAATATGGATATTGCCAAATCTATCTTTGAGGAAGAGTTGGAAGCGGGGAAGATTTTTGCCGAAAACTTGTTTAAGAATAATAAAGAAGAGATGAAGGAGCAACGCGATAGTTTTGCCAATGAATATAAGGCAAAAAAAGAAAAAGAAATTTATCTAAAATTAGTAGAACTGAAAAAAATGAGAGAAAATGACCTGATTACCGAGGAAGAGTATGAAGCGAAAAGGAAGTTGCTGTTAGGAGAGATTTAAAAGGTTTGGTAAACTTTCCCCAATAAAAAGAACCGATACATTCTATTATTAAAAACCAATCAAGGTAAGAGGCCAAATAATAAAAGGTTTGCTAAGCCTAGGCTTTCCTTAAACGACTTTTGACAAGGTATCTTTTACCTATCAGGTTTACCAAACCCTCTTCAATTGGTGAGGAGGTTTGGTAAACCTTCTCCAATAAAAAGAACCGATACATTCTATTATTAAAATCAATCAAGGTAAAAAGCTAAATAATAGAAGGTTTGCTAAACCTTCGGACAAGCCTAATAACTCATATTTTGCCTATCAGATTTACTAAACCCACTTCAATAAACCTGAGGAAAAACCTCCTTATTATTCTAAAAAGAACTGATCCTATCTCAATTTGAGGTGTAATAATTAGGATACCTAAGAAGATTTAGGTCTAAGACACCACTATTTCCGCTATATTATATTTCAAAATAATAAAGCTTAAAACACTTTACATAATTTATTTTTAAATATATAAAATACTTCTGGTGACGTATAGTAAACAAATACGTCTAAAGATAGTGTTAAAATAACGCAAAGAGTTTCATTTATTGAGAAATATTCCTTTTCTTGTGTTTTTATACTCATTTTTTTTTAAAAAAAACGTGAAAACAGTGGAAATTGGTTAAAAAGTTCCCTTTTTTTGTATTTTTTTTGAGAAATAGGGAACTAATAGTGAAAACTGAACGTTATAAACGACGGAAACCAACCTATACACTTCTATATTAGCGAATACAATTTTTTATCTTGAAATAGCTATTTATCATAGTTATTTTACCAAACTTTCTTGCCTTTTATGAGAGCTTTAGTAATCAATCATTCAATTACGCGTCGAGATGCCAAGTCAATCAATGATTATTTGAACGACATTAGCAAATTCGATGTCCTGTCTCCCAAAGAGGAGCTGGAATTATTCAAATCACTCAAGGCTGGAGATCCAAATGCGTTGACGAGAATTGTCAACCACAACCTTCGTTTTGTAGTTTCTGTGGCAAAACAGTACCATCACAAAGAATTATCACTCGGTGATTTAATCAGTGAAGGTAACATTGGCTTAGTAAAAGCAGCCGAAAGATTCGACGAAACCAAAGGATTCAAATTTATCTCCTATGCTGTTTGGTGGATCCGTCAGTCAATTCTGAAGGCCATCAACGAAAAGTCTCGTAAAATCCGTCTCCCGGTTAATATGCAATCTTCTATTACAGATATTGCCAAGACCTCCGAAGCATTTTACCAAACGCACGAGCGTGAACCATCTATGGAAGAACTGATCGATCTGACCGGTATCTCGGAAAAAAATATCCGACGTGCCTACGAAAGCCGATCTTACTGTACTTCCCTTGATGCGCCCGTAGCCAGCGAAAGCGATACCTCTTTTGGTGATCTAATGGCCGATGATTCTCTTCAGGCCCCTGATTTCAACCTTGCCGTTCTCGAATCTTCTGAAATTAAAGTACAAGAACTACTTAGCGATCTGACGCCACGTGAAGCGCAGATCCTTAGCATGTACTTTGGTATCGGTGATCAAGAAGCTATGACCTTACAGGACATCGGCGAAGCAATCGGTATTACCAGAGAAAGAGTACGCCAGATGAAGGCTAGTGCACTGACTAAACTAAGAAAAAAGATGCGGGTACAAGCGTAAGGCTTCCTGCTTATTTTTATAAAACGGATATTCGACAAGTGTTGAATATCCGTTTTTTTTTAGGGAGTTTAATCGTTTAATCGTTTAATCGTTTAATCGTTTAATCGTTTAATCGTTTAAAAATGTCTAAATTTAAACGCATAAACAAATAAACGATTAAACAAATAAACATGTTCTCTTACGCTTTCGAAAAACTAGAGGTCTATAAATCTGTTTGTAAATTTACAGATGAAATTTATAGATTGACAAAAAAATTTCCGTCGGACGAACGCTTCGGTTTAAAAAGCCAAGTTCGCAGGTCTGCTTCTTCCGTAGGAGCTAATTTAGCAGAAGGTACTACCAGAATTTCAATGAGGGAGCAGGCTCGGTTTTCAGAAATTTCGTTTAGTAGTTTGGCAGAAACTTTTCATCACTTATTACAAGCAGTACGACTAGAATATATAACGTTAGAAGAACTAAATGATTTAAGGCCCCTCGTATTCGAAATATCAAATAGAATAAACAGTCTACGCAAGTCGCAGATAAAAAGGTACAATAACAAAATCAAAACTGATCCACATCTAAAAGAACCAGAAATAACCTACCAAAAACCAATGACGCTTTTAGAAGAAAATGATTTAATGGATCAAATAAACGATTAAACAAATAAACGATTAAACAAAAACACTTCATCTTCCTCGCCTACGAAGGTACCGCCTATCATGGTTGGCAACGCCAGCTATCCGTTTCTTCGGTGCAACAAACTATCGAAGAGGCACTCAGTCGGATCTTTAAAGAAACCATTCGCATTCACGGATGTGGACGAACGGATGCCGGGGTACATGCGACACGGTATTATGCACAGACCTTCCTACCCCACTGGAATTTTGATCTAGTTGAACGAATCAATCTTGTCTTACCAACAGACATCAGTATTTTTGAATTCATCCCAGTCAATGAAAACGCCAATGTGCAATACAGCGCTCAAAGTCGTACCTACCAATATTATTTTCATTTGCATAAAAATCCATTGCTTAATCATTTTAGTACCTGGTATTGGAAGACGAATCCAGACCTTGCGCTATTAGAAGCAGGACTTAAACTCATGGAGGGAACCAAGGATTTTTATGCTTTTTGCATCCGACCTGATCAATATAAAGATACCCGTTGCATTGTATCGAAAGCGAGCCTTCACAAAGGCGATTTTCCTCAAAGCTATTATATCGAACTGACCGCTAATCGCTTTTTACAGCAGATGATTCGACTATCCGTCGCTCGTCTCATCGACTTAAGCATCGGTAAGATCACATTAGAGGATTTTCAACTAGCACTGGAAAATCGTAAACCCTTTGTCCATCACTTGCCTGCACCACCACAAGGACTAAGATTGGCTGAGGTACTCTATGATTGGAAGAATTTGCGCATTATAGAGGATAGAATTTCTGAATAAATAGCGTTAAAATAGGGATTCTTCTTTTTTTTCGTACCTTTAGCCTATCACCAAATAATCTTATCAAAAAATGTCAGGAAGAAGTATCAAGATCAGAGTTGTAAAGGAATCCGCAAAAACTGTTACGATTAGAATGCTAAGTCTAAATCGTGAAATGCCCGTACCTAAAGCCGAATTTGAAAAAAGAATCGAAAGTGGAATGTATGAAATCGTTCCATTGCGTACTGCACCTCCTCCTCCTCCGGTGGTTGAAACGCCACCTGCAGAAGATATGCCAGACGCAGAAGCGGTTGAGGCTTCCTCTTCTGAAGAAGAATAAAAAAATCAAGATATATAACATTAATGCCGGTAGTGAAAGCTACCGGTTTTCGTGTTTGTACTCCTATCGTCTAAAACAAAATTAAACATGAGTCGTCCGGAATTTTAACTCCCTGATTAAAAGCAGATAAGTGGAATTTGATTTTTTCGCACTTAAAAATGATAAGTAGTAAGTAATAAGCCCCATCAAGGGTGTAAAACACGCGAATTGAGGGGGCTTATTACTTACTACTTAAAGCTTATAATTTTTTCACCTTAACCAACTATAGATTTTACGCGATGATTCAGGTTTATTATAGACCATGTAAATAAATTACGCTTGTGCTGGTGGCGTATTAAAATTCATTGGAGGAAAACCTGGCTGGTCTGGCTCATCAATCTTACCATGCTGTGCTTCAAATTTTTTCACATTATCCATCAATGCACGCATCAGTCTTTTAGCATGTTGCGGCGTCAAAATAATTCGAGATTTCACTTTGGCTTTGGCTACATTTGGTACCAACCGGACAAAATCTACTACAAACTCAGATTGTGAATGTGCGATAATCGCAAGGTTTGAATAAGTACCTTCTGCAATCTCTTCTGGTAATTCAATATTTAATTGTCCTTTTTGTGGTGGTGTAGGGTTGTCGTTTTTATGATCTGCCATTTTTTATTATTTTTATTTAGATAAACGTTATTACGCAATATCGCCATATTTGGTTCACCTTGCAAATAGACCCTATTCTCATTTCTTATTTTCAAAGAAAAAACCATGAAACAGAAACACATCGATACCAACCGTGTCCTTTGGGATAAAAAAACAGCCATCCACAAAGACGCAGAATTCTATAATCTTAAAGGTTTTTTAAAAGGAGAAACGTCTCTAAAAGAAATTGAAATTTCAGCCTTAAAAGATCGAGTAAAAGGAAAATCTGTTTTGCACTTACAATGCCATTTTGGTCAAGATTCCTTATCGCTTGCTCGTCTCGGTGCGAAAGTAACAGGAGTAGATTTTTCAGAAGTATCCATTGGATTAGGTCGTTCCCTAAATGAAGAATTAGGTCTAGATGTCAAATTTGTCGTTTCAGATATCTATAGTCTACCAGAAAACCTATCGGGTCAATTTGATTTTATTTTTACTTCTTATGGTGTATTAACTTGGTTACCTGACCTAGATCGTTGGGCCTCTGTAGTATCTCATTTTTTAAACCCTGGTGGCACTTTTTATATGGCGGAGTTTCATCCTACCTTATACATGTATGATCATCACAATCATAAAATCGGATATCGATATTTTGATCATACCGATCCATATGAAGAAGTAGAACAAGGGACCTACGCAGATGCTAATGCTGATATCGCTCAACGAGAATACTTTTGGAGCCATTCCCTAGCAACCGTTTTTCAATCCCTACTCAAACAAAAATTCCAAGTAATTGATTTTCAAGAATTTGATTTTTCTCCTTATAATTGCTTTCCGCATATGGAAGAAGTTGGGCCTGAAAGATTTGTTTATGGTGATTTAATTAACCGAATGCCTCATGTTTTTTCAATTGAAATGAAAAAATAACTACTCAAATAAAAAAGTTGGAATCCTTTTTGCAAAATATCCTTTGCAAGCAACATACTGCACGCTCTTCTCCCTATTCTATTCCCTCATTATCAGTGTATTATACTGATTCAATAGAAATCTTTTCCCCTTCTTAGATTATACTTTTTTACCTAATAAATTAAGAATTCCATGACTGAAATCACTAAATCAATTTTAACCAATTCTATGGTTAAAATGAAAGAGAACATCCAAAAAGAAACCACAAAAACTGACTTATTCGCTGAAATCCAAAATCGTACTGCTTCTATCGCAGTGGTAGGATTGGGTTATGTCGGATTGCCAGTAGCACTCGAATTTGCCAAACATTTCAACGTAGTTGGATTTGACATCAACGAGGAAAAAGTAAACATGATGGTCAACGGAAAAGATCCATCTTATGAATTAGAGGATGAGCAATTTCTAAATAAAACTATTAAGTTTTCTCATGAAGAAAAGGTAATGGCAGAAGCTCGTTTTTTCGTAGTTGCTGTTCCAACACCTATCGACCAATATCGTCAACCTAATTTAACTGCTTTGCGCGGCGCAACGGCTAGTGTAGCAAGAGTGCTAAAGAAAGGAGATTATGTTGTATTTGAATCTACTGTTTATCCTGGTTGTACCGAAGAAGTTTGTGTTCCTATTTTGGAAGAAATTTCAGGACTAAAATTCGTAGAGGATTTTAAAGTAGGTTATTCACCAGAACGAATTAATCCAGGTGATAAGAAAAATACCATTGATAAAATTATTAAAATTGTTTCTGGTTGTGACGAAGAGTCTCTAGAAGTAATTGCAAAGGTATACGAAAGTATCATTACTGCTGGTATCCACCGAGCACCAACGCTAAAGGTAGCCGAAGCAGCTAAGATCGTTGAAAATACACAGAGAGATGTAAATATTGCATTGATGAACGAACTGTCTATGATCTTCGAAAAAATTGATGTAAATACTTTTGATGTATTAAAGGCGGCAGGAACCAAGTGGAATTTCTTGAATTTCTATCCTGGTCTAGTGGGAGGACATTGTATCGGTGTTGACCCTTATTACTTGATTCAAAAATCTATTCGAGTTGGACACAATCCAATTTTGATCTCTGCAGGAAGAAAAGTCAATGACGGAATGCCTGCGATGATTGCTGATAAAATGGCGCACGAAGTTGAACTAACGGGTAAGCGACCTTCTGAAGCAAAAGTTCTCGTAATGGGTGTTACTTTTAAAGAAAACGTAACCGATATCAGAAATAGTAAAGCGGCTGAAATGGCTAAAGAACTAATGAATCGTTTCGGACAAGTAGATGTGGTAGATCCAGTAGCAGATCCTAAAGAAGTGAGACAACATTATGCCATGGATTTAAAACCAACCTTGAGTGATGATTACGATGCAGT